>NZ_FOHT01000024.1:0-89928 GCF_900111425.1 Draconibacterium orientale
ACACGAAGTAATGATATCGTACGAACTAAGATTTAAGAAAGAAGAAGTGGTATCGCCAAGATACTTCTAACGAAAATATTTTGATGTTGTGTTTAGAACCCGAGTCGCAGCTTTCCTTGTTGTGGCTTGGGTTTTGTTTTTAAATGGTCTTCAACCAAACCATCAATAACAGGCAAACAACGACCACAAGATGTTCCGGCACGTGTTAACGATTGAATCTGCGAAGTAGAATCGGCTCCTTTTTCCAGCAGTTTTTTAATCTCTGCCTCATCAACAAAATTACACATACATACCAGTCGGTTTGCCATTATTTCTGAAATTTAATAAGGATTATAACAATATTTCGGGCATTTCCAGACCCCTCGAATTCGCATAAAAACTGTTTTACCAATAGATAAAACCATTTTTAGCAGGGATTGTTTCAATCGCCCCAGGCAGTAAGGTACGAATCGCCATTATTATCGTGGCATTCCGTTCCCAAACAGCAGCCCGAATAAATTTTTTCATCAGGCAATAAACTTATTCTCTACGAATACTTTTACTTTTCGATAGATTTCAATCACTGTATCGTTTTTGGGCATCGAATTATAGATTTTCTCCAGGTAACGTTTTTCCATCATCAACTCGAACGACGGCCTGTAGTTTAAATCGTACACCCACGAAAGCTGCATAACTTTAATATCAAGTTCGTTGGTAATACTTTCTTTTGCCACTAAAGCTCCTTTTAAAATCTGTTTCAACACATCTTTTGATACCGATACGCCTTTTGGCATTTCCCAGGTTAAAGTATGATTTGGCGTTGCCTTCGGATTGGAATAATAATCGGTTATTACCCGCAGTATATCGAGCTTATCGACATCGCGAATTAATTTGGCAAAAAGCCGTTCTTTATCGGTCATATCTTTTGTAAGGCCCAACTTATTGTGTTGCCCGATTGCCAGTAATATTAATTCTTCCTGACCTTCATCCAGATCATTAAAAAAGTCGCCTTGCTGTAAAACGTCAATTCCCAATTCGGCATGATCAACCGATTTGGCATCATTAAAGGTGTTGTATTCTTTCAGCTGCCGAAACCTTCCAATGTCGTGAAATAATCCAATAAAAAAGGCCAATTGAGCTTCCGTTTCGTTAAGCTCCATATTTTTAGCCAATAGTAAAGCCAGGTCAGCAACGCGTAGTGAATGATTTTTCTTGATCTCGAAATTCGTAAGCTGCTCCTCGCTAAGTCCTGTAAAAGAGTCAATGTAATCATTGAACTTCTTTATGGCCAGTCCTGTTTTCTCCTCCATATTCATAGCTTTATGCCGACAAATGTAGCGATATAAAAAAATGTGCGGTAAGTGAAGAGGGCGATTTTATCAACATTTATTGGTAAGCTAACTTGAATTTGAACTATGGACATTCGGGAATTTTGTTACTTTTGCAGCCGATACCGGTCCCATAGTTCAATGGATAGAATACAAGATTCCGGTTCTTGCGATCTGGGTTCGAGTCCCGGTGGGATCACTTGGCTTCATTTGTCTTCAAAAGGGTATGATTTGGCTTCATACCCTTTTAGCTTTTTTGAAAACTATATCATATCCATCTTTTCGACGGCCCCTCTTAAATTGACCTTGGCGCAATTATGGCGCGATTATGGCGCGATTATGGCGCGATTATTTGTTGAGCTTCCATTCTATTTTGTAAACCGCCCCTGCACCAATACCTGTTAAAGTGAAAAAACCTTTTTCAACTAGTTCTTTTAACTCCCTAGTTGCGGTTCTTTGTGAAATGCTGTTTATTATTTGATATTCGCTGTTCTTAATTTTTCCATTCTCTTTAACAAACTCAACTGCCTTTATTTGTCTTGCATTTAAACCTTCATAATAATATTCCTCATCAACTGTTTCTCTTGGTTTCATAACTGTAACACTAATTCCTCCAGAAGAAGATTCTATCACAGGTTCAGGTAGCCCAGCCTTTTTACATTCGTTTATGATTTTTATTGTTCCACGTCCCCATGCTTCAATTAGACCGCCTTTAAAGAATGCACTCGCAAGAATTGGGTTGTGCGGACGAGATGAATGCTTCTTTTTCAAATCCTCAAATGTCAAGTCTTCAGGCAGCGAACCTTCATTCCATACAATGAGTTTATCGTCATAAACACTTATTTGAATTGGCGCTCCCATATAATCCCGATGCACGATAGCGTTCAAAATAACCTCACGAATAGCTTCATAAGGATATTCCCAACTCTCAACACGTTGCAAACCTTTGTACGAAATTGGAGAAACAAAAAACTTTCGGTCAAGAACTTCCAAGACTTTATCTGCCAATTGAAAAGCATTTCCTTCAATTACTTCCTGAAATCGCAAGTCATCATCAGTTTGTCCAAACCTGCCAATTTTCACAAAAGCATTTATGAAAAATCTACATGGATTTTTGCCAAACAACAGTATTGCCGAACGTTTGAGGTTCCCACCTTCCAACAGTAAAAGGTTGTCAAGTATTTGTTCCAAGTTTTCTCCCTCTGCAAGAAATGGCAATCTTTTACTTATAGTAGCTCCTTTTTTAAAGGCTTCAATAGCAGAAAGGTCAATATCCTCAAAGTTAGCACGTGGTTCAACAACATCGTCCCATGTTTTTCCTGCTTTCTTAAGCAGAAGATTATTTAGAGCATTTCCTTTAAGTTCTTGTTTGGTGCTTCCACTTCTGTAATGATATTTTCCTTGGTATGAGATGAGTACATCGTATGGTTTTACATCAATCTCAATATAATCTTTTCCGTCTTCCTCTTTTAAATCGACGTCGCATATTATTCCAAGTTGTGTTTGAATTTTGTTTGGAATATCTTCCATTAATCGCTTTGCCTTTGCAACCCCGACAATTTCTCCATTGTCATTTTTACCAATGATTATCTTTCCTCCTTTGGCATTGGCAAAACCACAAATCCACTTGAGGTATTCGTCCCTCCAACTTTCTTTCCATTCTATATTTTGACTTTCCGGCATCTATTTTAGTAGTTTATTATAATATCGTTTTCGTTGTTTGAACATCTTTTCAAAGTAATCAATTTTTGAGTCACGATAATCAAAAATTACTGGTGGATTTTTTGAACGTTGGATTCGACCAATGTATTGAATTAGTTTTCCCTCGAAAGCAAAAGGGTAAACAATAAACAAGCACTCCAAGTTACTAATATCAATACCTTCTCCAAAGAATTGCCCCGTTGAAATTACAATCTTGAAATGTCCCTGTTTTATTTGTTCAATTTTACTTTTTCTTGCACTTTCCGCATCATCTCCATGAATTGTAATTGTTTCATACTTGTCTTTTAAGTATAGATTGAGAATATCAACGTGCGCTTTTCGTTCAGATAAAATCAAAATTGTTTTGAATCTTTTTGCATTGTTCTCGACGTCCTGAAGAATCAGCGAATTTCGTTGCGTATCATGAACCAAAATTCTCGAAATAGTTTCGTATTTGTCAATCTTGTAATCGAAAGGGGCGAATAGTTCGGTTTCCTTGATGTTAATTTCTGTTTGGATATTTCTTTCCGCCAAAAACTTTTGCTGGTTAACCTGATAAAGAATATTTCCGATATAAACGAAAATCAGTTTCTGGTCGTTGTTTTTTCTTTTGGGAGTTGCTGTTAAACCATACAAATAGAACGCATTAAAATTGACAATTGCTTCTCGAAATGATTTTGCAGGAATATGATGGCATTCATCAATAATAATTGTTCCAAAGGCATTCGCTACCTCGTTGTAGTCATCTAATCGCGATAAAGATTGAATCATTGCAATAGTAATTTGCTTGCCAATCTTTTTCTTTTGATTTCCGAACTGTCCTATTTCTTTTTTTGGAATTTTTAGAAAATCCTGAATGCGTTCAATCCATTGGTCAAATAACTGTTTTCTATGAACGATGATTAGAGCCGGTTGTCGTTTTTCTGCAATTATCTCAAGTCCGATTACTGTTTTTCCTGAGCCAGGCGGTGAAACAATTACACCAAAATCCTTTTCACGTATTTTCTCAAGTGCAATTTCCTGATGGTCTTGTAATGTAATCTCCGAATCAAAATCAATGGAATCTTTTTTCTCTCGTCTATCAATTATCTTGAAAGGAATTTTTTCTTTAGTACAGAATTGAACCAATGATGCAGAAAAACCTCTTGGAATCATTACCTCATTTTCTGACTCCTCAATTAACTTGAAGAACTTCTCGGTATTGAAAACGCTCTTTCCAAGGTTCTTTTTTGCAAGATAATCTGAGTTGTAAAAATTCAATTGTTCTCGCAGAAAAACGATTAGCTTTTGGCTTAACTGTGTACGTTTAAGGTAAATCTGATTACTTATGACTATTTCTAGTTCATACGGCTTGTTAAACTCTGGAGAGGATACAAAAACTTCATTAGGTTGAACATCGAATAATTTTTCATACAGGTTTTTTAGTTCCGAAATAGAAACCTTCTTAATTGATTCTAAAAACTTCCACTGATTTTCAATTGGTTCAAAGCTTTTGGGATTAATGAAACAAGAATTACCATTTGCTATTGATTTTCCTTGGAACGGAAGTGCAATTAAATTTCCCATTCCTTTGCCTGAATGATAATCCTGATTTGGAAATAACCTGTCAAAACTTGGTTCTTTTTCAAAATGCGAAATAATATTTGCGTGTCGCAGTAACTCAAACATAATTTTTCGACTCTGTTGTGCCGGAAAAGCATTTTCAAAGAAAATCCATAAATGACCTCCATTGCCCGAACGGGAACGTTCTATATAAGATGGGATTTTAAATGCTGAACAAGTATTTTGTAGTTTTAAAATTGTTTCTAGCCAGTTTTGCTTGTCAAAATCAACCGCAATAAAATAGGATGTATTATCTTCGAGTAACGGATAAATTCCACACGTTTCTTTTCCCGAAAAGTGTGCTTCTATTGCTGAATTATCAAAGGGCAAATACTCTTTGTTTTTATAGTTTTTAAAAGTTCCTCCTTGAGCTTTGTGTTTGTTGTAATCCGTCCAATCAACTTTGTATACCGACATATAACCACTTCTTCCGTTCTTTTCCCAACGAACTGCATAAATATCTGTTCTTCCTCGGAAAAGTGATTTGTATAAGTTGATATGATTCTTCTCGAACAACATCTCTCAAAGATACTTATTCCGCAAATAGATGAAAATACCTTTCGTTTAGTTTGTAGTAAACTTGCTTTTCAAAATTCCAATTGCTTAGTTTCTTAAACAGTTATTGAACTCTTACATTCTTAATTTCCTATTCTGTTGTTTTGTATTCATAAAATTCAGCACACCCTCAAAATCCTCCTTCATAAAGTTCGACATCTCGCCGCTTGGGATCACAAAGCGGGGATTTTATCAGAAATGATGGAATCCCCTTTTTTATTTTTTGCCTGAAGCCCGTCGGCTGCAATTATTTCTATCAAAATTGCTTTTAAATAACTCTAAATAATCCTTTTCCATAGATCAATAGCAATCCATCTTCACCTGTTTCCGGTTTTGGAAATGGCTCAGGTCTTTTTGCAGGTAGGTGCTGCAAATGGTTTGCAGTTCTTTCACTACATCATGCTGCATGGCAATCGAGCCGCAAATCATTACACAACCGCCCTTCTTTAAAATACCGGCAATTTTAGCCCCGTCTTTTTTAATCAGGTGTTGTACATAAACTTTTTGAGTTTGCATTCGCGAGTATGCCGGACTAAAGTTATGTATCCTTTTGTCGCGCAGCGCTTCATTAATATACATTCTGTAAGGTAATAGCGAATCGAGGGTTCGGCCGCCCCAGTATAAGTGCAGTTTTTGCCGGCCGGTGTTCGAGGCAATCATTCCTAAAAAAGGCCCCATACCAGTTCCTGTGGCAATAAGCACCACCTCTTTTGTATTTTTCGGAAGATAAAAGTTCAGATTTCTGACTACCTCAGCCGATAATACTTCTCCTTTTTCCAGTTGGCTCAACATTGTTGAGCAAATTCCATTGGGGTATTTTTTTACGCTTATGGCCAAAGTATTATTTCCCAGGTTTCCGACGGAATAAAGCCGCTCTCGCGGATCGTCCTCGGGAATAACCGATAAAAGATCGCCCGAAACAACTTTTGCGCCTTTCGTATTTTTTAGCGTAAGTAAAAAAGTATTCTCTTTTTCATTTTCAACACGGTCGATCACTTCAAAATCGGAAACCGGATTTTTAGAAAGTTTTAGTTTGGGTTTCTCGAGTTGAAGAGTCAGTTGCATTGCTTCGGCCCAATGCGTTACCCACCTTGATAACGCTTCAAAAGAATGACTGTTTACAGTGTGTACTTCACCTAAACTATTAGCATTGGGAAGATTTTTCAGTAAATCAAAAACCTCGTAGGCAAAGCGGCAATAATTCGGATAGGCAGTAGAGCCAAATCCCACAACAGAAAAAGCGAATGGCTGTTTTTGGTGGTATTTTGTTGCCAGCTCCCTGAAGCGACTGGCACTGGCTGGTGGTTCTCCCTGCCCGTAAGTAGCGGTAAAAATAATGAGCTGTTTCATGTTTCTGAACGGCCCATAATCGTTCATCAATCCTAAATAACTTTTAATGCCGGCCTTTAGCAATTGCCGGTGAAATTCGTGAGCGAATTGCAGGGTGGTAGCTCCTTCGGTACCTACCAATACAATATGGCTGCAATCGTTTCGCGAATAGTTGTTTTTAATCTGAATCCGCGGCCGTTTAAAATAAATAACGAAACCTGTAAGCATTAAAAAAAGAATGGCCAGGCTTCCGGCTGCCAAAATTACACTCCAAACAATACTTCCTTCGCCGGTATGTATTACAGTGGCCCACGATGATGCCACACTAACCCAAGGGAATTTCTTTTCGGTAATAATCTGCCCGTTAAACTGGTTTAACAACACCTCGCGGTCTTTTAAACTGATGGTATAATAATCTTCAACAAAATCGGAAAAAGGATACTCCACTTTTCTAAGGTCTCCCAGAGTAGTAGTATTCAAGAATTCGAAAGTATGCAGCGGAAGCTTCGGTTCATCGGTCAGCGTTTCATAATCCACTTCGTGAATAATCTGTTCCCCGGGAATGAGATTAAATCGCAGTAACGACAGGTACGAACCGCTTAGCGATAAAACAATAATGGGTAATAAGGTCATCCGGGCATAAACAACGTGGTTAAACTGCGAAAAGTTTTCGCGAACCACCGGCGCAAAGAAATAGCGCATCCCGCCCTGGCGTTTGGCAATAAGCACAATACCCGATACGGCAATCAGAAAAAGTAAAAAGGCTGCCAGGCCAATCAGAAAACGACCGGGAGCTTTAAGAAACAACGACCTGTGCAAACTGGTACTGAACTGAAAAATGGGAGCCTTTTCAATCGCTGGCCCCAGTTTCTCTCCGTTAAATGGATTTACATAAAACTGCTCATTTTCTCCGTCAATAATAGCCTGAACGCTAACAAACCCGTTGCGGTCGCGTGAGATGGAAAGAATTTCGTCGTATCGCGCATTCAGGTTTGTTAATGTCTCGGCAAGTGTAAGTTCATCGGCCTGTTCGATATTGTAGGGACGTATTTTATTCGTTATCGGCTCAACAGCCAGAATTACACCGGTAACCGAAGCCACCAATAAAAACAGGGAGGCTACTACTGCAAGCAATAAGTGGCTGATACGCCATATCGAAAAAACCATAACTTACGAATTTGGCATCATGCGGATATAACGGATATAACCTTTCCCGTCAACTTTGTTTCTGATGGTGGCCGAATTCAGCTCTATTTCAGCATCAACCTTATGATACTCCTGATTTTCGACAGCCGACTCGAAGCGTATTTTATAGCCGCTGTCTATTTGTGAAGCATCAAGTACCAAAGCGATAATATTGCGTTCGCCATTACCAACTGTTGCTCCGGTAACAGCATCAATATTCTCGTTTTCAGCGTGGCTGAATGCCCACCAATCTTTAAGGTCGGGATACCATTCCGGGTCATCGCCCTGCATGTACAGGGTTTTTACATAATCGCCATCGGGATTCATTAACGACACCACCACATAGGCATATTCGCCCGTATAGTTTGCCATTTGTATCATACACTTGTACGACACCGTAGCCGGTGCCTGCGCAAAAGAAGGTAAAAAGAAAAGCTGGGCAAGTACGATAACTGATAAGGCCCGTTTTATTATTCTACTCATTGTGTTCAATTATTTCAAAAATTCTAAACTCACATTGTTTTCACTCAGCAATTCATTTTCCTGAGCCAGGTCGTAAGCGGTCTCGCCAAACTCAGTTGTTGCGTTAATATCGGCACCGTTGGCCACCAAAAACTTAAGTATTTCTGCATCACTCGATTTCATGGCCGCATAGTGCAAAACAGTGTTTCCCTGGTCGTCTTTTGCATTGATATCGGCATCAAAAGCCTGAACTTTTATCAGCAGCTCCAAATTGTTTTTTGAAATGGCCAAATGCCACATGGTACTGTTGTCGGCTTGTCGTTTTTTGAAATCGAAACCGGCTTTGCGTAGTGCTGCCACTTTCTCGTCGAAATCGCGCGGATTGCCACGAGTTTCAAAAAGATAATAGGCCAGATTATTTCCCTTTTTATCCAGAATATTCGTTTGCGCACCTTTTTCAAGCAGATAAGCAACTACCGAAGCACTGTTAGTCTGAATGGCAAGCGTTAAGGCAGAGTGCCCCTCGTTATTCGTTTGGTTGATATCGCTTGTATGTTCGGCCAAAAAGCTAATCACCTCTTGTTTGTTGCGCGATACGGCATTCAAAAGCGGTGTGTTTCCGTCTTTATCTGCCGAATTTGGATTTACTCCTTTAGCGATAAAATACCGGAAAATTGCCAGGTCGCTGGCAGAGCGCGAAAGATTGTGCAGCGGCGTTACTCCATCGTTTGAAGTAATATTCGGCTCAAGTCCTAATCCTTCCAAATATTGAAAAACAGCCAAACTGTTGCTGCTGCCTCTTCCGCCACGACTGGCAAACAAGATGGCATTTTCGTTGGTGTTGGTATTTTTATCGATTGTAACTCCTCGGGCAACCAAAGCCTTCAGCACATCGATATTTCCTCCCTGAGCAGCAATATTAAACAATCCGTTACCATGGTTGTCGCTTGTATTTAAACGTAGCCCTTTGCTGATGAAATAATCAATTAAATCCAGATTTTTCACCCTTGGCGCGGCTACCAAAAGCACATCGCGTCCGTCGTGGTCTTTTTCGTTCTTTAAATCGGCCCCGCTTTCAATCAGGAAATCGTAAATCTTCGTGTTGCTTTGGCCCGAAGCAGCCGTAAACTGCGTTGCAGAATAGCCATGCGAATCTTTTAAATCAATTCGGGCCCCTTTTCCCACCAGATATTGCACCAGCTCGAGATTTCCACGGGAAGCGGCCCAAAAAATATAAGTACGCGAATCGTGTGTACGACGGTTTACATCGTTGCCTTTTTCAATAAGATAATTGATGGTAGCTACCGGGTTTCCGCCAAAAATAGCAAAAGTGGTAGGGTCGTATCCGGCGCCGTTGGCCTCGGTAAGCGAATGTCCCTCGGCAACTTTGGCTTCAATATCGTTAAGATCGGGATGTGCAGCCCAGTACTCTCTGTCCAGAAACGGATTCTGACTGCCGCGCTGCGCCATACTTGTAAAAGCCGTTAGTAAGGCGAATATTCCGAAAAAGAAAAACCTTAAAGTTTGTGTTTTCATTATTGATTCAATTTAAATTTTTGAAAGATATTTTGTGAGTAAAGCGCTGTGGAGCAAAATATCCCACAGCGCTTTTCATTCAACTTGTAATTTAAAAAGACTAGAATGTTCCGATAAAGTGGCTTCCTTCGGCATTAACCATTTCAGCTCCTTTTGTTACTTCACCGGTTTCGGTATCAATTACATAAATGTTTCCGTTTTCGCCTACCGGGGCCTGAGTAACGTAAACCTCTGTTCCGTCAACAGCAAAACCCTGGTATTGGAACAAATAAAAATCGGGGTCGTAAGGAATGTCATCGATTTTTACGGCAGTTTTCGCTTCTAAATCAACCAGGGCAAAAAATCCCTGCGCTCCGGCAACTCCTTCTACCGAGCCTGCATGGCGGTAAGCCAAAACAGCTTTACCGTTTGAAACTGGTCGCCAGGCAAGAATATAAGCATCTTCGATACCTAACGCTTCGTCTAAATTAAAATCGTAACTATCGTCATATTCGTTGTTTGCATCAATTTTCAGAATATGCGAACCATCCGGATCGGCCTGGTTGGCCTGGTAAACGCTTCCGTTATACAAAAATGCGTTGATACTGCGGTAACCATTGGTATTGCCGTGACCCACTGAAGAAGTGATAACCGAAGGATTCAGTAAAGACGGGTAATCCAGAACAATGGTTTTTGAGCCTAAAATTTCAAAGTTACTCTCGCTTTCAGCAGTTGCAGGGTCAACCTTGCTCAAACGCACTCCGATATAAAGTTTATCGCCGGCAGCGTTCAACACGGGCATATCTATTCTGGAAATGTAATAACCTTCGGCTTCTTCTTCGGCACTTAATGCGATGCTGTGCTCCTGAAATTCTTTAATTTGAGAATTTGCCAAATCCAGTGTTAAAACGCCCATGGTAGCTTCGGTTCGAACGTAATTCTCGTTTTCGTCGAACTGATGCTCGGTAGAAACATATACGGCGGCGCCGGTTTGGTCGCCATCAAAAAGTTTTATCCAGCGGGGAGCAGAACCAACGTAAGGCGCAATACTGATTGAAGTTCCGCTTTGTGTAAAGTTTTGGCCACCTTCAACGGTGTATTTCGTGTAGTTTCCGCCTGTATCGCCGGCATAACTGATGTTGAAAATGGTATTGCCATCTTCTGAAGATTGCAACCTGGCCGTTCTGTTCGATGGAACGATAAATCCGTTTTCGAAAGGATCGACTGACACTGTTGGGTCTTTCGCTTCTTCGCTATTAATCGCATAAATTAATGTTCCGCCGTTCCCATCTCCGGGGTTTTCGCCCATTCGGGCTGCAGCCACAGTAATCCATCTTGTTTCTGTCGGATCAGGTGTTGGAATTAATTCGTCGTCATCGCTACTGCACGAAGCCAGTAATCCGCCAAGAACAAGAACAAAAGCTAAAATTCTGGTATTTAAAAAATTACATTTCATCGTATAAAATTTTTAGTAGTTAAAAAGAGTTTATTGTATAATTTAATTTCAGGTACACCGCCCTACCGGCTTTTTGTACCGATAAGTTGTCGTACACCGGTTTGTCGAAAATATTTTTCACATCGCAACTCATAGTAAATGCCTTGTTTGGGAATGTATAACTCAGCCCGGCATCGTGGGTAAATTGTTCGGGCACTTTAAAAAAGTCGTCGCCAACGGTGTTCGATCCCTGCGGAACTAGGTACGAAAACTCTTCGGTAAAATAGAATGAGCAGAAGAGGTTCAACCGGCTGTTATTTTGTATCCAATTATTGAAAGTGTATCGCAGGCTTCCGTTCATGGTAAAAAATGGCGTGTTCGGAACATCAATTTCCACACCCCTGTTTTCAACCGTAAGGTTAAAGCGCGAGATATTAAAGTTAAGCCCGAAATTACGATTGTAATTGTAATCCAGCTGAGCATCAACGCCTTTTGAAGAGCCACTTCCCTGATTTACATACAAAATGAGTTCATCATTTACATTGAGCGATGTTTCGATGGGAAGGCCAATGCGGTCTTTTATGTTTCGGGTGAAAAAGTTAGCCGAAAGTCCAAAATTATGCTTTCGTAGCGAAAAAGTTCCCAGGCGAAATCCCACATTATAGTTGTTGCTTTGCTCGGGATTGATGCTTGAATTGGCCACTACGTTATCCCCGTCGTTACCAAATATTTCGGTTTCGTTAGGAAGGCGTATTGCTTTTTCGGCCGATGTTAACACCGTAACCTTAGAAATCAGTGCGTAAGACAAGGCAAAACCATATCCGTTGTGCTCTTTGTTGCTGCTTACCACTTCGTCAACAATCTGATCTTTTCCGTCGGCATCGGTTTCAATGGCCGGATCGACACTAATTGTTTTTTGCTGATAATGCTTTCCAAACACATTGGTTTTTAAGCGGTTGTCGAAGGCATTAAATTCATAGGTAAAAGAATATATGTTTTTACGCAAGTCTCGTGTTCCGCTAAAGGTATTTTCCATTACCGATCGCATTTCATCACTGTCCTCCCGGTCTATTCCGCTGAAAACGTGGTTCAGCAAAATCCGGTGATTGGGATTGATGGTGTAGGAAAGGCCTGTTCGGATAGACGATACGTTTCGGTTAATTTCAGATAGCGTTGGCCCACCTTCCTGCTGCGATCCCCATGAATACCGGTATTCGTTGCCTCTGAAATCGATGGCCCGCTCGCCATTCCAGCTGTAAGCCCAGGCTAGCGTATCAACCAGGGCGCGATTACGTTTGCCGTACAAACCGTTCACATTCAAGTCCAATCCGCGGATAAAAAGATCTGTTTTCTGATAACTCAGGTTGGCCAGCAGCGCATCCGATTCCATAAACCGGTCCTTGTAAGGGGTAATGGTAAGAAAAGCGCCGTGCTGAATTTCTTTATAGTCGTCGGAGCCGGTAACGCCAACAAAAAACTGATCGGCCCATTTTACGTCGATAAAACCAATTTGCACCATACCGCCGGTAGAGCGATAGGCATCGTTAAACCGCCGGGCAGTAACAGGAGTTTGCACACCGCCCAAACCGGTAACCACAACACTTCGGCCCGACACTTTGTAATCGTTGTCGGAATAATTATGGAACAGCGATGTTTTAACGGTTAAACCCGATTTATCGAAGCGGTAAGTGCCGTTAGCACTTGTTTGAAAAGTGTTGAAAGATCCGTACGAAACGGAGGCATTGAAACTGGTTCTGGCCTTTTTATGAAGCTGAATGTTAATGGCGCCACCCAAAGCATCGTCAGCTAAATGCCCCGGAACCACACCTTTATAAACCTCAATTTGCTTAATCATTGACGGCGGAATGCTACTTAGGTTAAACGAAGATCCGTAGGTTGAAATGGGAATACCATCGATAAAAATTCGAACAGCGCTTCCGGATAAACCGTTTAGCGAATATTCCACGTTGGAGCCCAAGCCTCCGTTTTGACGTATTTTTACGCCTGCGGTTGTGTTTAACAATTCGTTAGCCTGAACACTGCGCAAACTTATTTCTTCGGTTTCAACAGCACTCATGGCAAAGCCCTGGGTCTCCAGCTCTGTTTTCCTGGATTTTCCGCTAACAATAACTTCATTTATGGTTTCAGCGCTTTCTTTTAGCACAAAATCGAGTTTCGCCCGCCGGTTTGCGGCACTTGTTTCAATAGTTTTTGAAGCTTTGCCGTAGCCTATAAACGAAACCGAAACTTTGTGTTTTCCATATGGGACATGAATTTCGAATTCACCTTTCTCGTTGGTAAGCGTACCTTGTGCAGTGCCATTAATTACCACCGATGCAAATACCAGCGGGCTGCCATCATCCGAAATTATTTTGCCATAAACCGAACTGTGGTTGGTGTTTTGCCCAGAAACCGACATTACGGCCATAAAGAATAAGATGAGGAAATATTTGCCCATTACAGGTATTTTAAATTTTTATTTTTATTAAGATTTGATATAAATGAGTGACTAAAAAAAATCAATCAGTACTGGTAATGCTATTCTCTCCGGACTTCGACGGTGCTATGTTTTCACTTATTACTGTAATTATTCTTATAGTCATCTGTCTCTTCCCAATTCTTTTATTGTTTTACAGTAATAATTGTTTTCACTCCGAATCATTATCATTATGAGGGCAAAATTAAATTTTTGAGTACCCGCCGGCAATCCCTATTAATAGGGATTTTACAATCGGAAAGAGATCTATTGCATACGTTTTTTTGTGTATTTTACCTTCTGTGCCAATTATTTTAAAAGCTTCGCTGAGCCTATAAACAACATTTATTTTTATGTTATAAATTATTCTGTTATACACGACTTTTTAATACAATAGTTTCGTTACGAATTCGTAAACCGGCTGATTTAAGTGCCACAAAAAGAGCGAGTAACATGCGAAAAAAAGGGTGTTTCCACATGTACCACGGATTACCATTGAGGCGAGAATTCAGGATAAAGGTTTTGCTTTTTTTTACCGATAATTATTGGTGTGAGGAAGCAGGAAATAAATCCAACAACGCGTAGTAATTAATAGGGATGGCCGTTAAATAAATGCGTAAAAAATCAAGGCCTACTTATTACGTTAGTGAAAAATTACTGTTTGTTACCGCATAAATACGATATAATAAAGCTCCTGTATTACTCCACCCTATTATTTTAAGCATTACATTTTGTTCGCGTAAAATCGAATAATGGAGTTCGGAATTTACGATAACATATCATAAACATCTACGCGGTAAAACAACTCACATAATACGATAAAAGTTTCATAAAAATCGTTACGATTTAATAAACTATCCAACAACACATTACCTTTTCATTCATTAAAATTAACCTCCAAAATTTGCATATACCAAAGCTTACGCCTACATTTGAAGTATAGAAAACGAGTTCTTTGAGAGAGAAAAAATATTTTCCGCATTAATCTATAAATTGGTAAACTCAACAGAAAAAATTAAACCGAGTAAGCTCTTTATGGTTGTAAAAGCAGGCCTTGTAGTCCCGATTTATCGGGGTGAGTCTTCGGACCGATGGAAGTTTGATCAGCCGGGCGCTCAAATCCTGTTATACAGGGGTTATACACAATGGATTAGTGCGGATTTTTTTTGTCTTTACGCGAACCTTCTCACCAACACCAGCAACACCATTAATACGCTTATAAACACCGAAGTACGGGCGATAAAATCGCCATGTTCCACGTAAAAAGTCAGTGCTTGATTTTTGTTGATTGTTCCGGCAATAGTCGTTTGCTGCCACCAGTTTGTAGCCTGCAAAACATCGCCACGCTGGTTAATAAAACACGAGGTTCCGGTGTTTGCCGACCGAGCGATGCTTCGCCGCGTTTCAACGGCCCGCAACTGCGAAAACAGAAGGTGTTGCTTGTATCCGCGCGAGTTTTTCCACCATCCATCGTTGGTGATAACAAAAATTACTTCAGCTCCTTTTTTAATGTAACCGGTCACATAGTCACCAAATACTGACTCGAAACAAATTACGGGTGCAATAACAGCTTTTTCGGCTACCAGGTTTGAGGATTCTTTTTGGCTTCCCAGCGAACCGGAAGCCCCTCCCAAATCAATGTAGTTGTTCTTAAGGAAGGAAAGATATTTTTGGAAAGGTACCTTTTCAACTCCGGCCACCAGTTTCGATTTATGGTAAATCTGTATCTCACCGGCTTTGGTAAAAAGCATTGCCGTGTTGTAGCGATCGTAAGTTACGCCATCGTTTTGCTGTGCGGTGTATGTAATATCCTCTTTGTTTTCGTACACTTCGTAAGACGAAACGCCAAACACCAGTTCCGCCTGGTTATACTGCTGAAGAAAGTTGTGTAAACGGTTTAAAAATGCATTCGAATCAAAAGTTGCTTCATTCCAAAGGGTTTGATGTTCAAACAAAGTTTCCGGGCCAACAATAAAGTCGGCACTATCGCTTGTAACTTCGGCGGCCAACCGCAGAAAATCATCCAGTTTTTGCGTTTCTGCTTCCATGTCGAACCTTTCGCTATACGGATCGACGTTGGGTTGAACAATGGCAATGTTTATGGGATTTTCCGTTTCCCGGTATGAAGCGTACATCCGAAAAGAAATGATTAACGGAACGACCAGCAAAAGCAGCATTGCAGTTGAACTTGTAACGGTCTTTTTTAATGAACTTTTCAGCTGAATATTCCGAATTAGCTGAAAGAGAAATAAATTCACAAGCAAAATCCACAGCGATCCGCCAAAAGTTCCGGTATATTCGTACCACTGAATGATTTTTACATCGGTGGCTAACACACTCCCCAGTTGCAGGCAAGGCCATTCAATATCCCATTTAAACTGCAGGTACTCCAGCGAAATCCAAAAAACAACCAACGAAATATAGCCCAGTGGCGATGATAATTTTCGGTGAATGGAATGCGCTCCCCACCAAACGAACGACAGCAGAAAGGCATTGAAAATCATGGCCGACCCCACTCCTGCCAGCGAAACTTTTGCCATCCACCACGAAGCCAGAATATTCCAAATCAAGGCTGCCAGAAAAACATGCCCCCACAGCGAAACCGGGGGAAAACCTTCTTTAAACTTATAAAAGAAATGTTCGAGAAAAAGCAGCGGAACCAATGCAATAAAAAGTACCCAGCCGGGAAATCCCAGCCAGGGCAGACTTAACAATACACCGGTACCAGCAGAAAGCAATAGCCTGTGAAATCGTTGCATCGGCAGCTGAATTTTTATAGCAGATCGGAATAAACTGCTTTTTTATTCCTTTTTGATTTTTCGAAAACAAAATCTATTTTTCCAACCACAAGACCACCCCACCAGGCTTGGTTTACAATTACAGTCTGTCCGAGTTTGTTCTTTTCTTCCAGTGGTTT
Source organism: Draconibacterium orientale (assembly GCF_900111425.1). NCBI lineage: Bacteria > Pseudomonadati > Bacteroidota > Bacteroidia > Marinilabiliales > Prolixibacteraceae > Draconibacterium > Draconibacterium orientale. The sequence continues at coordinate 16,485 of NZ_FOHT01000024.1, forward strand.
TTCAAGGTACGAGTGTGTGTGTCCGCCAATAATTAAATCGGTAAATGATGTTTCGGCAGCAAGAACCATATCGCTTACCTTGTTGTCGCGGTAACGTAATCCGATATGCGAAAGACAGATTACCAAATCGCATTTCTTTTCATTTTTCAGGAAACTTTCCATTCGCTGTGCAACAACCACCGGATCGTTATAAACGGTTGCTCCGTAATTTTTCTTCCCAACCAGGTTTTCCAACTCGATACCGACCCCGTAAATTCCGATTTTTACGCCATCGCGCCTAAAAATCTTATACTCGGGGAAACTTCCCGATAATATGGTGTCCGAGAAATCGTAATTCGAAGAAATGATGGGGAATTCGGCATTGGGCAGCGGATCTTTTATTCCCTGTAATCCGTTATCAAATTCGTGGTTACCAATTGTACTTGCATCGTAACCGGCCTCGCTCATCACCTTTAACATCAACTCGCCTTTAAAGTAGTTAAAGTAAGGCGTTCCCTGAAACATATCGCCGGCATCGAGCAACAGGGTATTCGGATTTTTTTGACGCTCAAGCGCAGCCAGTTTGGCAATTCGTGCTAAACCGCCTTTGTTGGCATATCGTTCGTTACTTCCTGTAAATGGTTCGATATGACAGTGAATATCGTTGGTGTGCAGTATCGATATCGTGGTAAAATCTTCGTGAGCAAACAATTCGTAAGGTACCGCTCCTAAAGTAATTCCGGCTGTTCCGGCGGCCACATTTCTTATAAATCTTCTTCTATCCATTATTTTATCCTCCCATCCAGCTTTGGGTTAACATGCTTATTATTACCGCTCAATTCTTCCAGGTAATTAATTATCAGATCACGTATTTTTTCGCCACTGTTTATAAACTGCTCATTTTCGGCCAGCATTTCCAGTCCATCGCCACCGGCAGCTACATAATCGTTAGTTGCCAACCAGTAACTTTTATTGAAATCTATTTTCTCGCCCTGAATTTTCACATCAGTAGCTTTATCATTGGCAATAATCATTTCCACACCGCCAACACTTCCACCTCCATGATCGGCAATATAATCCAGAAAGGCCTGCATTTTGTCGCCTTTTAATTCCAATAAAACCAATTCATTCTCAAAAGGCATTAACTCAAAGATATTCCCCACGGTTATTTCACCTTTGGGGAGCGTTGACCGAATACCGCCATAATTAAAAAACGATACGGCAGGAGTAATATTCAGTTGCTGATTGTTGGCCACCACTGCTCCCTGTGCAAGTAGTAAATCGGCCAGAAAGTTTGTGAGCAGGCTTTCAGGCTTGCCTTTAACCAATTCATTTTCAGAGATGGCTAACACCCGGTTCATATCTTTTTCAAGAATGATTTTGTAGGGCGCATAAAGCTGAACAATAGTACTGTCCATTGTTCCAACTTCCTCTGACACAGAAATATTACCGACTTCATAACTTTTTTGAACATACTGTGTTTTACACGAAAAAGTGAACAACAGGCAAGTTATTAACAACAGATAGCTGATAGTTTGTCGCATAAATAAATTATAGTTTTTTTCGTTAATTCTATTTTAGCATTAAATGTTGTTCAAAGGAAACAAAATAGTAGTAAACATGTTCGGGTCAAACTTACATATAAATTCAGTTACCAAAATACTTTTCATCTTATTTCTGGCAATATTTCTACTTCCCTTAAACAGCCAGTCGCAAACCAAAGAAGTTGTTGCACTAAAAGGCGATGGCATTTACCGTTTGCTTACCAGGTATGGTTTATCATCAGTAGAATATATGGATGATTTTATTGCCTTAAACAAAAGCAACCTGGGGCAAAATAATACCCTATTTGCCGGCGTAAAATACAAACTTCCTGATACGGCAAAATTGCCGGCAACGCCTGCTGCAAGTACCACTCCTTCAAAAGGAACCGGCAAAATGGTACACTACGATATTTTTGGCAGTAAGTATGCCGATGTTGAGATTTTAAGTAACGACCTGAAAGGAGCTGTTTATTACCTGGTAGGAGGCCATGGAGGCCCCGATCCCGGCGCTGTTGGAAAATACAATGGCTACCATGTTTATGAAGATGAATACGCTTACGATGTTACTTTACGCCTGGCACGAAAGCTTATTGAAAATGGCGCTACAGTGTATATGATCACCCGCGACAAAAACGACGGAATACGTGATGAATACAGCCTGAAAGCGGATAAAGACGAAGTTTGTTATCCGAACTTAAAAATTCCGTTGAACCAAACCAAGCGACTGCGTCAACGAACTGATGCGGTCAACCAGCTTTATAAAAAACACAAGGGGTCCTTTCAGCGTATGATTGCCGTACACGTGGATTCAAGATCAAGAAGCGAAAACATCGATATCTTTTTCTATCACGATAAACGCAGCGAAACAGGAGAAAAAGCATGTAAAATTCTTCGCGACACGATTGAAAAGAAATACCACGAACATCAGCCTAACCGGGGTTACACCGGCACGGTATCGAACAGAAATTTATACGTTGTGAGAAGTACGTGGCCTACAGCCATTTTTATTGAGCTTGGCAACATGAACCACCAGCGCGATGTTAAACGTTTGGTTATTCCCGATAACCGCCAGGCAGTGGCCAACTGGTTAACATTGGGGTTAATAACCGACTATAAAACCAATAAGTAGAGGGCTGCCAGTCAATTGGTCATTGGTCATTAGTCATTGGTCATTGGTCATTAGTCACTAGCTGACGCAAAATAGCGACAGGCAATCTTACAATTTTTCAAAAAAAGAGTTAACCGCAAAGTTGCTCAAAGGAGGCACGGAGTTTCACAAAGTCGTTGCTCAATTAAGCATTCAAGCATTTCAATCCCTCAATCCTTAAATTAAGAAAGTTAACCACCGAGATTCACGGAGAAATCTCAGAGTTACGCAAAGAATAAAGCTACGAGCGTGTGAAATCAAGTATCGTTGACTATCCAGTATCCAGAATCTAGTATCTCGTATCAAGTATCCAACACCAGTAACCAACAATTTGTCAGTGTCCAATGTTTCAATAAAGGAGTTAACCGCAAAGTTGCTCAAAGGAGGCACGGAGTTTCACAAAGTCGTTGCTCATTTACGCATTAAAGCATTAAAGCATTCAAGCATTTCAATTCTTCAATCCCATAATTAAGAAAGTTAACCACAGAGATTCACGGAGGAATCTCAGAGTTACGCAAAGAATAAAGCTACTAGCGTGTGAAATCAAGTAGCGTTGACTATCCAGAATCCAGTATCAAGTATCTCGAATCAAGCATCCAACAATTTGTCAGTGTCCAATGTTTCAATAAAGGAGTTAACCGCAAAGTTGCTCAAAGGAGGCACGGTGTTTCACAAAGTCGTTGCTCATTTAATCATTCAAGCATTCAAGCATTTCAATCGTTTCAATAAAGGAGTTAACCACAAAATTGCTCAAAGGAGGCACGGAGTTACCCAAAGTCGTTGTTCATTTAAGCATTTACGCATTCAAGCATTATTGCATTCAGCATTCAAACATTTCAATCCTTCAGTTTTTCAGTCCCTCAATCCCTCAATCCTTAATCCTTAATCCTTCCTTCAACCTAAACGATTACACGTTGTTATGCTAGTGTGAAGCAAAAACAAATGATACTACTTTTCGACGGCGTTTGTAATCTTTGTAATTCTGCAGTCGATTTAATTCTAAAAAAAGCGCAGGAGGACGATTTTAAGCTTGTTGCGCTACAATCGGAAGAAGGACAACCACTATTAAAGGAGTTTAAGTTACCGCTTGAAATTAACACCGTAGTGCTAATTCAAAACAACCAGGTATTTTCCGAATCGGATGCGGTAATTGAAATCTGCAAGCACCTTAAAGCTCCCTGGAGCTGGCTGACTGCATTTAAGCTACTGCCCAAAAGCTGGCGCGACAATTTATATCGTTTCGTAGCCAACAACCGCTACAAATGGTTTGGAAAACGAACCAGCTGCCGTAGTTTCTAACGCATAAACTCCTTCCCTGCATCTATTATTACCCTGCGAGTAGATAAAAATATAATGCGAGCTTTAAATATTAAGGCGCGAGCTATTATTATCGCCATGCGAGCCATAAATACAAGTGTGCGAGCTAATAATATTACCGTGCGAGTATAGCTCGCTACCGTTTTATTGCAGCTCGCATGTGTTTATTTATTGCTCGCACGCTATTATTTGTACCTCGCGAGCTTATATTTTATACTCGCAAGGCATTTTTACTGGCTCGCAGCCCTGTTTTTATAGCAGGAGTATCTGAAAATCAAAAGAGATTGGCTACTATGTGTCGGGGGAATGAACGAAAAGCTTGTTTAGAAATCGAAATCGCCGTTTTCGAAATCGCGGTATAATTTCGACAGATCACCCAGCCATTTACTGATGCGTTTTATGGCTTCCAGCGTATCAATTGAAATATCTTTTTGTTGCATTTTAAGCAGCAGAAAACCATAAACAGCGGTAATTCCCAGGTCAACATCGTTTTTGGCCTCCGGGTTTTTCTCTTTCAGCTCCGAAACCAGCCCCGCAACAGTTTTGTAGGTTTGCACATACATACCGTCTTTCGAGGTTTCCATAAGCTTTAAATGGAAATCGTTTACATCCGAAACCAGGTTGGTAAGAAACTGAAAATGCCCTTTCTCCCTGATCTTCTCTTTATCCATCATCAGCACCAAATTGGCATACCAGTCGGTAATGGCTGCTTTTGTTTTATCGTCGGCTTTGTAATTGGCTACCAAACGCTCCTCAATAAGCTTCATATCCAGTTTAAAAGCTCTGATCATGTCTTCAATCTGATACAAATACAGGATGTATTCGGCTATATTCTCTTTTCGTTTTTGTTTTGCTACAAGCATTTCTTTTTGTTTTATGTTTCGATGATTTAACTAAAAGGTAAAAGGCAAAAGTAAAAAGGCAAAAGTTGTGAAAATCAGTTGCAAGTGCAAGTATCAAGTACCAAGTATCAAGAATCCAATATCCAATATCCAATATCCAATATCCAGAATCAATTATCGAGTATCATCCCTTCAATCCTTCAGTCCTTCAACCCCTTACCACTCAAAAAAGTCATCCAAATCGCGGCGATCCTTTTTAGTTGGTCGTCCGGTGCCTTTTTCACGAACACTCCAGCGCATGTTTTTTTGCATCTCGAGCAATTCTATTTCCTCGGGCGGCGTTACATCCTCAGCAAAATCGGTAACCAGTTTGGCTCCCATTCTTTTTCCCGAAAGTGCCAGCACTTTAAAACTTTTGGTAATGGGCGATTTTCGCACCTTTATTACCTCGCCCACATGTACTTCGCGCGAGGCTTTTATTACCGAATCACCAATTGTTACATGGCCTTTTTTACAAGCTTCAGTAGCCTGACTGCGGGTTTTAAAAATCCGCACGGCCCACAACCATTTATCTATGCGAACTCCTTCAGCCATTTATTTTTTGTTATGAAAATTCATTGTTCGTTCGACTCCAATTGTTCCGAAGTTTTTTATTATTTCAATGGAATCGTCGATTTTAAAGGGCAATTCTTTTTGCTCATCTTTCGACCACTCGCCTAACACGTAGTTTACCTGGTGGCCTTTATGGAAATCGTCGCCAATACCAAAACGCAAACGGGCATAATCGTTTCGTCCCAGTACCTGGTTAATGTTTTCGAGCCCGTTGTGGCCGCCGGCTCCGCCTTTTGCGCGCACTCGCAGCGTACCAAAAGGCAGTGCCAGATCATCAACCAGCACCAGCATGTTTTTTATATCGATCTTCTCTTTTTGTAACCAGTAACTTACTGCCCGCCCACTCAGGTTCATGTAGGTGGTTGGCTTTAACAAAATAAACGTTCGGCCTTTGAACTTATATTCAGCCACAAAACCGTAACGCTTATCGTTAAAACTAATATTGGACGCCTCAGCGAGTGCGTCCAATATTTGAAAGCCAATATTATGGCGAGTATTTTTATATTCTGGTCCTATATTACCGAGTCCGGCAATTAAGTACTTCATCTGTTTTTCGTTTTATTTCAGATGATTCGCCTTGACTAAACAAGACGTGTTTCACTTGAATATAATTTATTCTTCTGATGCTTCTGAAGCTTCTGCTCCTTCTGCTGATTCTTCTTCTTCGTCGTCAACCATTGCACCGGCAGCCGATCTTGCAGCCCTTGTAATACCAACACCAACGATTACGTTCGATTTAGGATCTAACAGCTCGATTCCAGGAATATCCAGGTCAGCCACTTTAATACTTTGGCCGATATCAAGTTTTGTAACATCAATATTGATCGTATCAGGCAAGTTGGCAGCTAATGCTCTTACGCTCAAACGACGCAGAGTGCTGTTTAATTTACCACCTTTTCTTAAACCTTTCGCAAAACCTTCAATTTTAACAGGAATGTTAATTTTTACTGGTTTGTCATCTTTAATTTCAAGAAAATCAACGTGAAGTACCAACTCCTCAACCGGATGCCACTGAATGTCTTGCATAATTGCTTTATGCACAGTACCGTCAATGTCAAGGTCGATAAGATATACGCTTGGTGTATAAACCAATTGTCTTAACTCGGCAAAAGAAACTGCGAAGTGAATTGGCTGATCGCCACCGTACAATACTGCAGGAGCTTTCTCTTCTGCACGAAGTTTTTTTGCGTCTTTCTTTCCAAGAGAACTTCTTAATTCTCCTTTAACTACTACTGATTTCATTTTAAATAATTTACGTTAATAAATATGGTACTCAGTCCTCCCTTCCTGTGGGTCGGGCAAACAGCATACACATCATTAATGCGTCTGCTTATGGAAAAAGCGGTGCAAAAATAGAAATTATTTGTAATATAACGAACTTATTGACTGATTTTTATAAACCCTGCGAATAGCTTCTCCAAAAGCCTCGGCGGTAGAGATGTATTTAATTTTATCGCAGCCTGTTTTTGGTTTAATCGAATCGGTAAAATACACTTCTTCCAGCTCCGATTTTTCAATTCGTTCCAGGGCCGGCCCCGACAGTACTCCGTGTGCTGCAAAAGCACGAACGCTTCTGGCACCTTTTTTCTTCATCAGGTTGGCTGCTTTGGTAATTGTTCCTGCAGTGTCGATCATGTCGTCAACAATAATCACATCTTTGTTTTCAACTTCACCAATAACAGTCATATTCCCCACTTCGTTCGGGCGTGCCCTTGTTTTGTGACAAATTACGATACCGGTGTTCAACATTTTTGCATAGGTATTGGCACGCTTTGTACCCCCCACATCCGGCGATGCGATAATTACATTATCAAGGCCCATTTTTTCGATAAACGGAACAAAAAGCGTTGATGCGTATAAATGATCTACCGGTACATTAAAAAATCCCTGAATCTGGTCGGCATGCAAATCCATTGTAATCAGCCTGTCGACTCCGGAAACGGTAAGCAAGTCGGCCACCAGTTTTGCACCGATAGAAACCCTTGGTTTGTCTTTACGGTCCTGGCGCGCATAACCAAAATAAGGCACTACTGCAATTACCTTGTAGGCACTTGCACGTTTTGCGGCATCAACCATTAACAACAGCTCCAACAGGTTATCGGCAGTTGGTGGTGTCGACTGCACGATAAAAATATGCGAGCCACGAATCGTCTCTTCGTAGCAGGGTTCAAATTCGCCGTCGGCAAAAACCGGGCACGACGAATGCCCCAAATCAACGTCCAGACTATCGCAAATTTTTTCAGTTAAATGTCGGGTTGCTCGTCCGGTAAAAATTTTCAGTGGGTGAGTTTTCATCTCCATTTATTTAATGATTTTTTGTTTCAACAAATTGTGTTGGAGTAGATATGGCGGGCTTGTATGACCTCATTTCAGAAGTAAAATTCATCATTACTTTTTGTTTCGCCATCATGATTTCTTTAAATAGTAAAGATTGAGCAAAGTTAACAACTTTACATGTTTCTAAAATAATAGTACGCTTATTTAGTTTGTTCAGTTCAACGAAAATCTAGTGGGCTTTATTCACCTCGTCTATCAATCCCAGAATTTCGTCTTTTCCAAGTCCCTTTTCAGCCGATGATATAAAATACCCGGGCATTGTTTCCCATATTTCAAACATCTTTTCCTCGTAGGCTTTCAAATTGTTTTCCAGCTCCTGAGGCTTCAGCTTATCGGTTTTGGTAAAAATTATATTGAAAGGAATTTCGCTAATGCCCAGCCATTCCATAAATTCAATATCCACTTTTTGTGCCTCGTGGCGCGAGTCGATCAATACAAACAGGCAATACAGATTTTCCCGTTTCAGGATATAATTTTTGAGCATTTTCTCCCATTTCAGGCGCTCGGCTTTTGGTACCTGCGCATAACCGTAGCCGGGCAAATCAACCAGGTACCATTCTTTATTGATAAGAAAATGATTGATCAACCTCGTTTTTCCGGGCTTGCCTGAAATTTTTGCCAACGATCTTTTGTTGGTAAGCATATTTATTAACGATGACTTGCCCACATTCGACCGGCCTATAAAAGCGTACTCCGGCCGATCGGGTGCCGGACATTTGTCAACTGCAGTATTGCTCATCACAAACTGAGCTTCTTTTATCTCCATAAAAGGTGTTTTTTTTGAATGATTTCTTAAGTTAAGAAATATTCTTCTATTTGATATAAACCTCGAGGATTTTTACCGATTCGCTTTTTGGCTTCAACTGAACCGACTCGAGGCTGGCCGGTAAAAGAACGGTCTCTCCCATCGCCACTGTTTCTGATCCGCCTTCGGTAATAATTTCAAAATCGCCTTCCAACGTCATATAAATAACAAACGAATCGAGCTGGTTGTAATCTTTATCCTGCTCTTTGTTGAATTCGATGATATTTGTAGTGAAATATGGGCAGCTTACAATTTCTACCGCTTTGTTTTCCTCGGTTTTGTAATCTGTTTTATACTGCCTCGAATACGAAAAATCGATGGCATCCAATGCCAGATCGGTATGTAATTCGCGTTCGTTTCCTTTATCGTCTTTGCGGTTGTAATCGAAAATACGATATGTTACATCCGATGTTTGCTGAATTTCGGCTACCAAACAGCCTTTACCAATGGCATGAACACGCCCTGCCGGAATAAAGAAAACATCGCCCACTTCGGCCTCATCGTAATGCAGCAAATCGGTTAATTTGCCCGAGTTGATATATTCCAGGTATTTTTCGCGATCTACTTCCTGGTTAAATCCCGAATTAATGAGTGCTCCTTTTTCGGCTCCGGCCACATACCACATTTCGGTTTTACCGTAGGCATTGTGTCGCTCTTTCGACAATTTATCGTTGGGATGAACCTGAATGGAAAGATCGTCTTGCGCGTCGATAAATTTAATGAGCAGCGGAAATTCGTTTCCAAACTTTTCATAAACCTTGTCGCCTACCAAATCTCCCATGTATATTTCAATCAACTCGTTCAGGTCGTTGCCGGCCAAAAAGCCATTACTTACCACCGAAATATTTCCGTTAACACCCGAGAGCTCCCAGCTTTCGCCACAATTGGGCAGGTTGCCAAAATCTTTGTTAAGGATGGTTCTCATTCGGTTTCCACCCCAGATTTTCTCGTGAAAAATTGGGTTGAATTTTATGGGATACAGATTACTCATAATTCCTTCGGATTATCTTTAAATACTAAAATTAAAAGTTAAAGTCAACAGCAGCGCGTGCTTCAGTGGTTTCGCCAATACGTTTTACCACTTTTAAATGCTCGGGATGCACGCGGTAAACATCCAGATCTGCAACACTTTCGAAATGCGAAAGCAAGGCCATATCGTAACTTTTTGAGTTTAACTCGTAATTTTCGCCCACCTCAATATGCTTCAGTTCGGCAATTTTATCTTTTAAACCTAAAAGCATAGCTTTTAGTTCGGCAATTATTGCCAATTTCTCTTCGGCCGGATAATCCTTCAATTTAAAAAGAACGACGTGATTAATCATTGCTGTCTATTTTTTGTAACTTGTGCTTTTCTGGCTGCGAAAATAGTGTTTTCTTAGCGTTTAATTTTAATCTTCAATTATCATTTAACAAATAAATAGAAGAATATGCTGGTAATTGGCATTGCAGGTGGCACCGGTTCGGGAAAAACTACAGTTGTAAAAAAAATCAGAGAAAAGTTCTGCGATAACGAAGTGGCAATACTTTCGCACGACTCGTATTACTACGACAACAGCCACCTTTCGCTGGAAGAACGGAGGCAAAAAAACTTCGACCACCCCGACTCCATTGAGTTCGATCTGATGATCGATCATGTAAAAAAGCTAAAACAAGGTTTATCGATTAAAGAACCGGTTTATTCCTTTATCAGCTGCACCAGGCAAGAAGCAACAAATATTGTTGAGCCCAAACAAGTATTAATAATTGAGGGGATTTTATGCCTGACAAATGCTGAACTACGCAACTTAATGGACATAAAAGTTTATGTTGATTGCGACTCGGATGTTCGGCTGACACGCGTAATACAGCGCGACATTCAGGAGCGTGGCCGCGATGTTGAACAGGTACTTAAACGCTACAAACAAACAGTTCGCCCAAGCCACATCCAGTTTATAGAGCCAACAAAACGTTACGCCGATATTATTGTACCACAGGGTGGAAATAACAAAATTGCCATCCAGATATTAACCAACCACATACTACAAACTTTAAACAAAACCTGATGCTTAAAAATTTAAACATCGAAGAGATTCTTTTTCTTGATATTGAAACGGTTCCGCTGGCACCGGAATATACTGTGCTAAACGAAAAATGGCAACAACTGTGGGAGCGCAAAATGCAGTTCCAGATTAACGATGGCAAATTACCGCACGAGCTATACGAGCGCGCAGGAATTTATGCCGAGTTTGGTAAGATTGCCTGTATTTCGGCCGGTTACGTTGTTCAGAAAAAAGGCGAACCCTATTTTCGGGTAAAATCGTTTTATGATGACGACGAGAAAAAGCTGATCCAGAATTTCTTTAATGCATTGGATAGCTTTGCACGCGCCGGTAAACGCCGGCTTTGTGCGCATAACGGTCAGGAATTTGATTTCCCTTACATTTCGAGAAGAGCTTTGGTGAACAATTTAACGCTTCCGAAAGTACTCGACATTGCCGGTGCAAAACCATGGGAAGTAAAAGATATTCTGATAGACACCTTGCAACTCTGGAAATTTGGCGATTACAAACATTACACATCGTTATCCCTGTTGTGCGAATTATTCAATATTCCAACGCCAAAAGATGACATCGACGGCAGCCAGGTGGCAAAAGTTTACTGGGAAGAAAAAGATATCGACCGCATTGTAAAATACTGCGAAAAAGATACAATGGCCGTTGCCAACCTGCTGTTAAAATACAAAGGCGATAAGATAATTCCTTTTGAGAATCTGGAAAGCGTTTAGGAGTGAGGGACTGAAGGATTGAAGGATTGAAATGCTTTAATGCTTTAATGCTTAAATGAGCAACGACTTTGTGAAACTCAGTGCATCCTTTGTGCAACTTTGTGGTTAACTCTTTTAAGTGAGGGATTGAGGGATTGAAATGCTTGAATGCAATAATGCTTAAATGCTTTAATGAGAACACGCGGCTAGTAACCAGAAACTAGTGGCTACTTTTGCCTTTTTACTTTTTACTTTTGCCTCGCGATGGACTGAGGGATTGAAGGATTGAAATGCGTTAATGCTTTAATGCTTAAATGAGCAACGACTTTGTGAAACTCTGTGCCTCCTTTGGGCAACTTTGTGGTTAACTCTTTTTTTGAAAGATTGGAAACTGACAAATTGTTTGGATACTGGATGCTGAATGATACTTGTAGCTAGTGGCTCGCAGCTGGATACTTGATTTTGGATTCTCGAAAGCTAAAACTTCATTGCCCGGTCGATGTCGCGTTTAGCATCTTTGCTTTTTAAAGTTTCGCGCTTATCGTATGTTTTTTTACCACGCGCCAGTGCAATCTCGAGTTTTGCCAGGCCACGGTCGTTAACAAACAGTTTTATAGGAACAATTGTAAGTCCCGATTCTTTTACCTTTTTATCCAGCTTTTCAATTTCCTTTTTATTCAGCAATAATTTTCGGTCGCGCTTGGCAATATGATTATTAATGGTACCCAGTTCGTATTCGGCAATGTGTAAATTGATCACATACATCTCACCCCGGATAAGCGTACAGTAGGCATCGGTGAGATTTACTTTCCCGTTGCGGATAGATTTTATCTCGGTTCCAACCAACTTAAGTCCGGCCACAAAACGCTCGATAAGTTCATAATTAAACGAGGCTTTACGGTTCTTTATGCTAATATTTTGTTGTGGCTTATGTGACATATTTCCGGTGTTTATATTAAAAAATCAGTAGCACTTTCGACAAGAATACACTTAAAAAACTAAAAATAAAAAAGTTAACCACAATTGTAAGAATAATATAACTGTGCTCCTTATTTTCAGGAAAAGTTAGCAACTCTTTTGCACCAATCCAAAACAGGTAAAAGCTGTAAATTCCAAAAATATCAACCACGTATAAAAACGGGAACAATCCGGTAATTACCGAAACCAAAAGCATCGGAGTCATAGAATAGACAACCAGTTTACGCGCCAGTTCAATATTCTTTTCTGCGCCAAAAGTCTTCATCAGCTCTTTGGTAAAAAACACACTGATAAAGTATTGCAAAACAAAAAGTGAAACCTCGCGTGCAGCTTTTAACAAGGGGAACTGGATAAAAAAGTCGGTGCGTTTAAAAAACTCGCCAATAAAAACAGCAACTGCTCCGGCCAATGCTATCGGCAACAGGTAAGTCAGCCACAATCTTTTACTATCGGCAGTTTCTTTTTGCTCCACCCAAAATCCATTCGGATTTACAAGTACCAGCTTAACGTCGCTCATCAATTTTGAAAATGAAAACTCCATCCCTCACAATTTTGCGGCAAAAATACACTTTTTTAAAGAACATGCTATTTCTGCACCTTTGCTCGCCATTTAAAAATTGAAAATATGAACTTTATTCATAGATACCGCATTCTGGATACTGGATACTAGATTCTGGATTCTGGATACTGGATACTGGATACTGGATACTGGATATTCGTAATTCGCAGCTCGTAACTCATAACCAGGAACTTGCTTTACTTCTTCGTTTTTCCTTGTTTACGCTCCTGAATTAATGCCTGCAAGGCAAACATCTCGTCGCGTAAACGGGCAGCCTCAATAAAGTCAAGGTCCTTAGCTGATGCCTGCATTTGTTTTTTGGTTTTCTCAACTGCTTTTTCCAGACCTTCAACACTCATGTACTGCACCACCGGGTCGGCAGCAATATCGAGCTGTCCCATTCCTCCTTCGTATTCCTGAGTTTTGCCGCTCCGGTACTCGTAGCCAATAATTTCGCGCGTTGGTTTTACAATCGCTTTTGGTACAATGTTATTTTCTTCGTTGTACTTCAATTGTTTTTCGCGGCGGTAGTTGGTCGAGTCGATGGTCTTTTGCATAGAGTCGGTAACTTTATCGGCATACATAATTACCATGCCGTTCAGGTTACGCGCAGCACGTCCTGCTGTCTGTGTCAGCGATCGTTCAGAACGCAAAAAGCCTTCCTTATCCGCATCCAAAATCGCAACCAACGAAACTTCGGGCAAATCCAGTCCTTCACGCAGCAGGTTAATCCCCACCAGTACATCAAACTCCCCTTTTCGCAGCTGCTCCATTATTTCAATACGTTCCATCGTATCAACATCGGAGTGAATGTAGCGGGTTTTAACGCCCATATTCACCAGGTATTTCGACAGTTCTTCGGCCATTCTTTTGGTGAGCGTAGTAACCAATACCCGCTCGTTTTTATCTATCCGGACATGAATTTCGTGCAGCAAATCATCAATCTGATTGGTACTTGGCCGCACATCAATTATCGGATCCAGCAAACCTGTTGGCCGAATGATCTGCTCCACCACAACACCTTCGCTTTTTGTCAGCTCGTAGTCGGCAGGTGTAGCACTTACATACACCACCTGGTTTACCAGCTGCTCAAATTCTTCAAATTTTAGCGGGCGGTTATCAATGGCTGCAGGCAAACGAAAACCGTATTCCACCAAATTTACTTTCCTCGAATTATCGCCGCCATACATGGCTCGTATTTGAGGAATGGTAACATGGCTTTCGTCGATTACCACCAGAAAATCATCGGGGAAATAATCCATCAAACAGAATGGCCTTGTTCCGGGTGCGCGCCCGTCGAAATAACGCGAGTAGTTCTCCACTCCCGGGCAATAGCCCAGTTCCCGCATCATTTCCATATCGTATTCAGTACGTTCCAACAGGCGTTTTGCCTCCAGTGGTTTGCCAATTTCTTTAAAAAACGCCACCTGCTTCACCAAATCATCCTGAATTTGATGAATGGCCGTTTTCATGCTGTCTTTTGTGGTAACGAAAATATTGGCCGGGTAAATAACAATCTCATCCAGCGTTTCGATTGTAAGTCCGTCTTCAGGATCAAAACTTGACAATTCTTCAATCTCATCGCCCCAAAATGTTATGCGGTAAGCCACATCGGCATAGGCCGGAAAAATATCAACGGTGTCGCCTTTCACCCTGAAATTACCTCGTTCAAACTCCACCTCACTCCTGTTGTACATGGCCTCTACAAACTGATACAACAACCCATTGCGCGACACTTCGTCGCCCATTTTAATTTTAGTTACATTTTCGTGAAAATCCTTTGGGTTACCAATTCCGTACAAACAGGAAACCGACGAAACGACCACTACATCGCGCCTTCCCGACAGTAAAGCCGAAGTGGCACTCAGCCGGAGTTTTTCAATGTCTTTGTTAATCGATAAGTCTTTTTCGATATAAGTACCGGTAGTGGGCAAATAGGCTTCGGGCTGGTAATAATCGTAATACGAAACAAAATATTCCACAGCGTTATTCGGGAAAAACTGTTTCATTTCGCTATACAACTGGGCCGCCAGCGTTTTGTTATGGCTCAACAACAAAGTGGGGCGCTGCACCTCTTTTATTACGTTGGCCATAGTAAAGGTTTTTCCCGAGCCGGTTACCCCAAGCAAGGTTTGAAAACGCTCTCCGTTCTCAATTCCTTCAACAAGTTGCTTTATCGCCTCGGGCTGGTCTCCGGTAGGTTTATAATCTGATACTACGTTAAAATCCATGCGCCTTTTTAAGTATTATTCCCTCCAAATTTAGTCGTAAAAAAACGACCGGCATATTCTTTCTCCCGATTTTTGCACACAATTATTTTGTCGGAAGGTGAATTGCTTCGTGGCCATCACAATTTGTTATGCTTTAAAAACATCGTAATAATCGGTTACCAGTGTGGCCATCATTCCGGCGGCATGTGCGGCTTGCATTCCCGGCTCGCCGTCCTCAAAAACCTGGCAGTCTTCGGGTTTTACGCCCATCTGTTCGGCGCAACGTAAAAATGTTTCGGGGTGTGGTTTTGGGTTTTGCACATCGTTGGCAGAAACCAGAATTTCGATATAATCTTTTAACCCGACAATTTCCAGTGTTTTCCACGAAAGGCGGGTATAACCGCCGGTTCCCACTGCAATTGGCAGCTTTCCGTGGTATTGTTTTACCAAATCAATTACCGGATTAATTGGTTTAACCTTGTGCATCATACGTTCGTATTCGGCCTCCTTTTCATTCCCCACTTGCTCCGGATCGAGCGACGAACCATAAACCTCGTTAATTTTAATAATGGTTTCCACAACCGGAACACCTGCCAGTGCCAAAAACATTTTTGCTGAATAATCAATACCATACTTTTTAAGGATTTTCTGGTAAGCAACAAAATGTACGGGCATAGTATCAGCCAGTGTGCCGTCTAAATCAAATATTAAACCTTTTGCTTTCGGATCTATTTCTAATTTTTGCATTGTTTTCCAATTATTTCAGGCGAAAATAAGGTTTTACTACTTGTTAGCACGAAAGGCTTTTTACATTTAAGAAAAATTTTAACCTTTGTTTCCGCTAATTTAATAATCAATGACAGAAGTATTTCTTTACACCTTTCCTCAGTGGATCGTTTTCGCCGCATTGTTTGGCATAATTTACGGCTGGGTTGAAAACAAAAAAGCCTTTCGCTTAGTTGGCCTGGCAGCGTTTATTGCTTTGGGCTTGTTTTCGGTATATGTTTTTCTGGGCGACTACCTTGCCCCCGGACAACTTTTAACTCCCGAAGAGATAATGCACGAAGAATTAAACGACGAAATTATTAATGAAGCACCCATTGAAGCACAGCTTTTGCCCGCCTACCTGAGCTTTATTGGTTCGGCCGTATTGGCACTGGTGGCTTTGGTACTCGACTGGCTGAATAAAAAACAATATCGTTTATTCACCGTTCTGGCAGGTTTGGTGGCTTTACTTGGCTTTTTTATCGTTGTTGGCGCCGTACGTTCGGTATAGTTTCGTTAAGCTACTAGTTCCTACATATTCCAAATATTCCCCAAGCCTGCACTTTCAAAATGTTAGCTATTTATAAAAAATCAATTCAACTTGTTAAAAAAACTACGTATTTCACTAAGGGTTTTCCTATCTTGCACCAAAATTATAACAGACAAATATTATTGATTATGAATCCACAGGCTGCTGAACTTAACAGCGTAATTCAAGCAAAAAGCACACCCGTTTTTGAACTGCTTTCTGAAAGAGGAAAGAATATTTTCTTCCCTAAAAAAGGAATTCTGGGACAAACAGCTGAAGCTAAAGGAACAAAGATTAATGCAACCATTGGAGCCGCAATTGAGGACGACGGAACACCTATGCGCCTGGAAGCTGTGGCTTCAAAGATCAATATGGATCCATCGCTGGTTTTTCCGTATGCACCAAGTTTTGGCCGCCCCGATATCAGGGCAAAATGGAAAAGCATGATCTACGAGAAAAACCCGTCAATTGCCGGAGTTGAACTGAGTTTGCCGGTAGTTACCAACGCTCTTACGCATGGTATAAGCATGGCAGGTTATATGTTTGCCGATGCTCAAGACGAAATTATTGTTCCCGACCTTTTCTGGGGAAACTACAACCTGACGCTTACCAATGCTTACGGTTGTTCGCTGGGCAAATTCAACCTTTTTAAAGATGGAGGTTTCGATTTGGAATCGTTTGAAACCAAATTAAACGAAGGTGGAATCGGTAAAAAAATAGTTATTCTGAATTTCCCGAATAATCCATCGGGCTATACACCAACCGTTGAAGAGCAGGATGCCATTGTTGCCGTCATAAAAAAAGCTGCTGATGCCGGTAATAAAATTGTTACCATTACCGACGATGCTTACTTCGGTTTGGTTTACGAAGAAGGAATTGCTACCGAAAGTATTTTCGCACCATTGAGCCAGTTACACGAAAATGTGTTGGCCGTAAAAGTTGATGGTGCGACAAAAGAAGATTACGTTTGGGGATTCCGCGTTGGATTCATCACCTACGGAATTAAAGGTGGCGATGCCGAATTATACAGCGCACTGGAATCGAAAACAGCCGGAGCCATTCGTGGAAACATTTCCAACGCAGCCAATATTTCGCAATCGTTACTGCTTTCGGCTTTCGAAAGTGAAGAATATGCACAGCAAAAAGAAGCAAAATACCACATTATGCAAAAACGTTACGATGCGGTAAAAAAAGCTTTAACCGAAGAAAAATACAAAGAGTGTTTTGAAGCTATTCCATACAACTCGGGCTATTTTATGTGTGTTCAGTTGGCAGAAGGTTTGGTTGGAGACGAAGTTCGCCAGTTACTGATTACAAAATACGGAATCGGAGTAATTGCTTTGGGTAACGTATTACGAGTGGCCTTCGCGGCAGTAGCTGCTTCCGACGTAAAAGAATTATTCGACGGTATTTACAACGCTTGTAAAGACTGCAAGAAATAAAAATATTGCACACAGTTTTAGTTAACTGAGAAAGAGCCGTTTTTTTTTCGAGAAGCGGCTCTTTTTTATTGTCATTTCGAACAAAGTGAGAAATCTGTATCTTTTTTATCAGACAGATTTCTCAGTCGTTCCTCCTTCGAAATGACAGTTTAAAGTTTAGCTGCTAAATCCTCGAAAGCTATCATTTCAACGCCCAGTTTTTCCCACTCGTCAAAAGGCAAAGGAATGTTCGGTAGTTCCTTTATTGCATCCTGCAAAACAATAACACGCTTTACCCTTTTCGATAAACCAACAACTGCATCGTTTACACAAACATTGGTTGTTACCCCATAAACCACAACGGTTTCGGGACTGAACATCTGCAAAATATTATCGGTATAAGGATTTCCGGCAAATACATCAAAAGCATCTTTCCGAATAACAATATTTCTTACTGATTCAACGGCATCAAAAGCATCATAGTCTTTGTCCCAGTCAAACTCTACTGCATTTTCAGGTTGCGTTTCAGCAACATATTCTGCTCCCAGAGTGTTGGCCATACAATGCTGCGGAAAGGTATTTACAAAGTCCGGTTCATCAGCAAGCTCTGCCGATTCCGGATAATGGTAATCAGCCGTGTTTACCACCCGTATATTTTTCTGTTTGGCAAAAGCAGTGATTTTTTGCCACAAAGGTTTTATCTTTTCAGCCCCTTCAACATATAATTTCCCCTGGGGTTCTACAAAATCTATCTGCGTATCAACGTTCCAAAAAATAAGTTTCTCGTTTTCCATTTTCGCTGTGGTTTAAATTCGGCGTTCAATCCATTCATCAACTTCTCCGTTTCAATTCTCTAAAAGTACAAAAACAAAAAAATAATTACTATTTTCATCCTTTCTGTAATTTCAGCTGTTAATACTATACTCACATAGTAATACTTAAATTCAAACACAGTTCATCAACGAACTACAAAAAAGAAAATATGAAGAAATTTGTTTTATCAATGCTGGCATTTTTAGTAATTGCCCCATTTTTTGTGTCGGCACAAGACATGCTCAAACAAGCAGTTCCGGTTGATCCCGCCATTAGAACCGGGAAACTGGAAAACGGAATGACCTATTTTATCCGTCACAACCAGGAGCCAAAAGAACGGGTAAGTTTTTACATGATACAAAATGTAGGTGCCCTGCTTGAAAACGACAACCAAAACGGCCTGGCGCACTTTCTCGAGCACATGGCCTTTAACGGCACCGAGCATTATCCGGGAAAAGGATTCCTGGATTACCTGGAAAAAAACGGCGTGGCTTTTGGTCGTAACATTAACGCGTACACGGCATTTAACGAAACGGTTTATAACCTGAGCGATGTACCTGCTACCCGCGAAGGATTGATCGACTCGTGCCTTTTGGTGCTTAACGACTGGTCGAACTACCTGTTGCTAACCGAGGAAGAAATCGACCTGGAACGCGGTGTTATTTCCGAAGAGTGGAGAACACGACGCAACGCAAGTTTCAGAATGCGCAACCAGTGGTTTCCTGTTGTTTTTGAAGGATCGAAATGGGCCGAACGCGATATAATTGGCGATTTGGACATTATTAAAAACTTCGAGCCCGAAACTTTACGCAGTTTTTACCACGACTGGTACCGTACCGATTTGCAGGCCATTGCCATTGTTGGCGATATCGATGTTGACCAGGTAGAAGTAAAAGTAAAAGAGTTATTCTCGAAGATTCCTGCCGTTGAGAATCCGCAACCACGTCCGCAATTTGAAATTCCGGAGCACGATGAAACAAAGTTTGTTTTGGCAACCGACGAAGAAGCTACCAACTCAAGCATTTCAATTTATATTAAACACAAAGCTACTCCGCGCGAAGACAAAAACATTGGTTACCTGCGCGAAGATTATATCGAGACTCTTCTGAATCAAATGAGCGGCGAACGTATTTCGGAACTGCTACAAAAAGGAAATCCTCCTTTTATTTCCGGAGGTGTTCAGGTTGGAGGTTTTGTGAGAGGTTACGATGCAGCGTTTATTTCGGCCACAGCCAACCCTAATAAAGAAGACGAAGGCCTGAAAGCAATTTACACCGAAGCGCAACGAATCGTTCGCCATGGTTTTACCGAGGGCGAATTGAACCGCGCCAAAGTAAACCTGCTTACCTCAATGGAAAGTGCCTATAAACAACGCGATAAAATCAGTAACGATCAATATGTACGAGGCATTCAAGACTATTTTCTGGAAGGCGAACCGGTTACCGATGCCGAATTCGACTGGCAATTCGGGCAGGCAATTCTGGAAACCATTACGCTGGCCGATGTAAACAAGATGGCCACCGATATGTTCGTTGACAAAAACCGTGTAATCGTAATCACGGGGCCAAACAGCGACGTAAAACACCTTACCCAGGACGAAGCTTTTGCGATTTTGGCCGAGGTTGAAAATTCAACTATCGATCCGTATGAAGATACAGCTGAAGCTGCATCGCTGGTTGAAGATGAATTGCCGGGAGCTGAAGTTGTTTCAACAAAAAAACTGGAAGACCTTGACGCCGTAGAATGGAGACTGAGCAATAATGCCACCGTGGTGTTTAAACATGCCGATTACGAAAAAGATGAAGTTTCACTGCGTGCTTACAGTCCGGGAGGAAACTCACTGCTGGGTACCAACGATCTTCAGGCTGCCGCAATGCTTCCTCAGTTTATTGGTTCGTTTGGTGTTGGCGATTTCGATGCCATTGCCTTACGCAAAGTATTAACCGGGAAAACGGCAGCAGTAGCTACCAGCCTGGGAGATCTTACCGAAGGATTTAACGGCAGCAGTACGCCAAAAGATTTTGAGACAATGATGCAGTTGCTTTACCTGCAATTCAGCAATCCGCGTTTCGATAAAGAAGCTTATGAAGCATTAAAAAGCCGCTACGTAGCATTCTTGCAAAACATGGCCAATAATCCACAAAAGATTATGAGCGACTCACTTTCGTTAATTGCAACCAACTACAACGAGCGCACTAAACTAATGTCGGCATCCATGTTCGATGAAATTGATTTTGCTCAAATGGAACAACTTTATACCGACCGTTTTAAAGATGCGGGCGATTTCACCTTCTTTATTGTTGGTAATATCGATGAGGCTGTAGCAAAAGAAATGGCCGTTAAATACATCGGTTCGTTAAAAGACCTTCCGGGCGAAGAGCAGTGGGTTGACCACAAAGTAAGAATGCCAAAAGGAACCACCGAAAAGAAAATTGAGGTGCCTTTACAAACCGAAAAAGGAACAGTTAACATTCTAGTTCGCAAAGAAATGGCTTACACTCCACAAAGCAATGTTGAGCTGGAAGTGCTAAATGCCATTCTTCGTTTACGTTATACCGAAGAAGTACGTGAAAAAGAAGGAGGTACGTACGGAGTTGGCGTTGGATCATCATCGAACCAATACCCATACGAACGCAAAACCTTGCAAATCAATTTTGATACCGACCCGGAAAAAGCCGATCATCTGAAATCGATTATCTTCCGCGAGATTGACAAAATTGTTACCGATGGCCCAACGCAGGAAGATCTGGATAAGGTTATATTGAACATGAAAAAAGACCGTGCACAAGCTAAAGAGCACAACAATTACTGGATGAATGCGCTTTATAACGACTATTACCACGGCTTTAATCCTGATGCCGCAGAAAATTTCGATGATATTTTAGACGGTTTAACTACTTCTCAAATTCAAGAATTCGCAAAAGCATTTTATACCGATGCCGATGTTGTAGATGTGGTATTTCTACCGAAAAAAGCAGAATAAATAAGTCATATCAACGATAGAAGAAAGTCCATGGTTTTAAAATCATGGACTTTTTTATTGCCAACTCATACAATAAAAATATACCCATCCTCTTTTCCTTCCCTGCATCCAAGGAAGGACGACACCCTCATATTTCAAAAAATAATCCAATCAGAATTTCTAATTCCTCCTAACTTTTTGAAGCCAATCGTCTCCTGCTGCAAAGGGAAAGACAGAAAAGAGGTGAGTTAAATTTTTAAGGAAAAAATTGCCAAATATATTTTCGGAAAGTTTAAAGCAAAAAACATTTCCGAGGCTTAAAAGTTTGTTTAAATGCCTCCGGCCTTCCGTTGAGGCCTTAAACTTTTGTTTAAACGCGTTCGGGCTTCCGTTTTACCTTTAAACTTTTGCTTAAGCACTGCCGGGACAAAATTTCACGCCTTAAACTTTAGTTTAAACGCTTCGGGACGAACTTTCGCGGCTTAAAAGTTCGTTTAAACACCGTCGGGACAAACTTTCTGTTCATAAACTTTAGTTTAAGCCCTCCGACGTAAAAAAATATTTATATGTTCTGAAATTATCAAAAGGGCTGAAAGAAAAACGATATTCAACTGAATCTCCCTCACTCCTTATCTTCTTGCATAAAGGGACGATTGTGTTGAAGGCATAATCAAGGTGAGTCAATAGGTTTTCAACCACATTTTGCGTCAAATTGTTATTGGACTTTTAGAAAAAACTTCCCTCCTGAGGGGAGCACGCATTAATGGAGTTCCTAGTATTACATCGAAGCCTTCGGATTAAACATCGCAGCTGTTTCCCCTCGTGAGGGGAAATGTCAACAGACAAAGGGGTAGTGTTTTAAATTGACGTCCGCCATAGAACATTCATGATTCCCGGGAATCACCAACAGGGATGAAAGGACATCAATATTGTTTCACGCAAAGAAAAAGAAGAAGCGCAAAGGTATAGAATCTGTTTTGCGTGCTTTGCGAAAACTTAGTGATCTACTCTGCGTGAACTTTTTTGTTTTTACCAAGGTGACTTTCAGAAAAAAAGCCGGAAACTTTCGCTCCCGGCTTTAGTGCAGTTTTTACTTTTAACTATCTGAATAGCGATCGATTACTCGATCACAAACTCAAATTCTTCATCGGTTGGAGGCGTGCACATTTCGTCGTTACAGCTCATCCATTGAATATAACCGGCAACCTTGGCAGGCTTTTCTGTTACCCACACTTTGTGCGAAATAACCGCCTTGTCTTTAAAATAAGTTACCTCCATATCAAAAATTTTGTCGTGCATGGTTTGCGATGGTGTCACTTCAACAGCCTTTCCAAAATCCTTGCAGTTCTCCAATGTCTCGAAATTAAACGAGGTTTTTACCGGGCCGCCATCTTCCATGTTTACGCCATAGAGTTTAAAACCCATATCGATTTTTGCCGTAGCAACAATCTCATACTGATTACCACCTTTTAACGGTTTAATTTCAACGTCCCATTTTACAGGCACTATCATTTGCGCCTGAGCAAAGGCTGCAATAGCAATAAATCCCAGTGCGAAAATTAGCTTCTTCATCTGTTTATTTTTTGAATTTTGTTAATCCTTCGTTTAGCCACTCAATAAAATCTTCCGGATCCGGATCATAACTGTATCCCTCTCCTATCTGATTTTCGTTTTCGTCCAATATAACGTAATAGGGCTGCGTATTTCGATGAAATCTCGATATCTGAAAATCCGTCCATTTATTTCCTACAGATCTCACTTTTCTTCCGGTTGTTTCCGAAACATATTGTTCCTCTTCCGGTAATTTTGTTTTTAAATCAACATACAACGATACCACCACATAATCTTCCAGGAACTTGTTTTTTACTTCCTGTTTTACCCATACGTTGTCCTCCATTTTCCGGCAGTTGGTACAACCTTTTCCCGTAAAATCAATCAGTAACGGTTTTCCCGTTTCGCGGGCATGCGCCAAAGCTTTGTCGTAATCGTCGAACAAAGGAATTCCGTGCGGGCCAATGTGCATTCCCGATGCCATTGTTCCCGATGAATGTCCTGTAGCAACAGCTCCGGCAGGTTGTGTGCGTCCAACACCCAGTGGCGATTCGGCATAATCAACCGGCGGCGGAAAACCACTGATCAGTTTCACCGGTGCGCCCCACAATCCCGGAATCATATAAATTACGAAGGCAAATACCATGGTTCCCAACACAAAGCGCGAAACCGGCAAATGTGTAGTTGGCGAATCGTGTGGTAATTTTATTTTGCCCCACAAGTACAGCGCCAGTCCCATAAAAATGGCAATCCAAATGGCAATGTAAACCTCACGTTCCAAAATATGTAAATCAAGAACCATATCGGCAATCGACAGGAATTTGAACGCAAAAGCGAACTCAAGGAAACCCAACACTACTTTCACCGAATTTAACCAACCACCTGATTTTGGCAGTGAGTTCAACCAGCCCGGGAAAGCCGCAAACAAGGCAAAAGGAATGGCCAGTGCCAGCGAGAACCCCAACATTCCAACAACCGGTGCCAAACCACCACTTCTGGCAGCTTCAACAATTAGGGCTCCAACAATTGGTCCGGTACACGAAAATGAAACCAGTGCCAAAGCAAAGGCCATAAAGAATATGCCCAGTAAACCACCTTTGTCGGCTTTTTTATCCACCGCATTTACCCAGCTGCTGGGCAATACAATTTCGAACGCCCCCATAAACGAGAAGGCAAATACAAAAAGCAGCAAGGCGAAAAACAGGTTAAACCACGGGTTGGTAGAAAGACTGTTCAAACTCTCAGCTCCAAATACGGCCGTTACCACTGTTCCGAGAATTACATATATAAGTATGATTGATATTCCGTACCAAATTCCGTTTCGGATTCCTTTGGCTTTGGTTTTACTTTGTTTGGTAAAAAAGCTTACCGTCATTGGTATCATCGGGAAAACGCATGGCGTTAGCAAAGCTGCAAAACCACCTAAAAATGCCAGAAAGAAAATGCTCCAGTAATTTCTGTTACTGCTATCGTCCGTGGTTTCGGCAGCTGCAGTTTGTTGTGCTCCTCCGGTTAATTCAAACGAAAATTCTGCTTCCATCGGAGGTGTACAGGTTTCGTCGTCACAACTCATAAACTCCACGTAACCGACTACTGTTCCTGTTCCCGTAACTTTTACTTTTTGCGTAAAGCTTACTTCTTCTTCAAACCACCGCAAATCCATCTGAAAGGAGTTATCAAATTCTTCAACAACTTCTTTATTCGGTGTTGGCTCTCCTGCTAATTCAGCATTCTCTACATTCTCGAAATAAAAGCTGGTTTTAATCGGGCCACCTTCCGGCAAATCGGTTGAATACATGTGCCAACCTTCTTCAATGATGGCAGTAAAAACCAGTTCAAACTCATTGTCAGAAATTTTATTTTGCGAAAAGTTCCATTTAACCGGCTCAACAATTTGCGAGGAGGCCAGTAAAGCTGTTGTAAGTAAAAAGACACTAAACAGTATGCGTTTCATTCTTTTTGTGGTTTTATAAATAAACTTCGATTTACTTTCTAAATTGTGTTTTACGTTCGAATCGCTTATCACGACTCCTGCGTTTTTACGAATAGCACAAATTTATGATGGAAAACAACAAAATGACTCAACCTGTTTAACAAAAAGAGTATAGTCGGGGTTTGAAATAGGGTCTAGACCCCCTGGTATTGCTTTTTTACGGCGTTGAAAAAGCCGACAGCATCTTTGCGGGTTGACACACCCAACTGCCTGTAAATGTTATTAATGTGCGTTTTTACCGTACTCAGTTCTACGAAAAGTTCCTGCGCAATTTCTTTATTGGTCTTTCCGGCAGCTAAAAGGCTCAGAATTTCCTGCTGTTTTAAGGTTAATCCTTCATAAAGCGGTTTCAAATTGTTTGCCGGATCGTTTTCCCGCTTACGCATTTTCTTTAATTGTTGGAATAAACCGATCAAAATAACAAGAAGAACGAGAATAATTACCGCTTCAATTATCATCATCCAATCTTTCCACTTAGGTTGTACACCCGGCATTTCGCAAACAAATTCACGAAAACCGATCAATTCATCCAACAATGCAGAATAAGCTTCGGTGTAAGGCGTTACCGGAAGTTCATCTTCCAGGCGCTTTTGAAAGTTGAAATAGAAATCGCTGTTCCGCAGAAAATCGGTCTCTTTATCTTCGATGTGATACAAGGCATAAAGCCCGACGTATGGATTGTTAGCCTCGGCAACCACAGCATGAATTAAGTTTTCCAGCTCCTGCGACAGGAAAGTACTTTGCGCTTTTGGCAACTGGCCACTTAACTCGCTGCTTTGTTCCTGAAACTTTTCATCAAAATCAAAAATTGCCTTTGTATCATCGCTTCCATTCAAGGCTGTTACTTCCAGAGAATTATTGCGGGTTGTGGCGCTCAGCACAATTTCCGATTGCCGGTTTAACAGCAAGTGAAAATAGTTTTTGTTTTGAGTGGCACTGAATTCTACCGAGGCATTATCGCCCTGCACCAGATACAGGCGGTAAAAACGATCGTCGTCGGGAACCGACTGCGTACTGATTTCAAAACTACCATCGGGATTTATAAAGGTTTCGGCAATAATAAAATCGGGCGAGGCTACAAAGATATCATTGGGTGTATTTAGCAAGGCCAGAAAAACCTTTGGCTGCCACTGCTCCGACAAATCGATCGTACCTTTTATTTCCAACGCACTGGAAGAACCTGCAATAAAAAGAGAAAGAATGATATAGACCAGTTTTTTAAACGCCATGAGAATTACTTTGCTTACTGCGAAAATAAAAAAAAGCCGCTCAATAATGAACGGCTTTCCTTTTATAAAATAATTTCTTCTTCATTCTCATCAAAAAAATGATATTCCAGATAGGAATATGAATTTACAGCTTCAACGCTTACCCATTTCAGGTACTTGAAAAACCACTTGTTTTGCCGGCTTTTCCAACCTTTGGTGAGATAAGCAGCTGTATAAGGATGAACTTTCAGATTCAGTTTCTTCTTGTTCAATTCCTTTAGCGCGTAGTTTACTTTACCGTCGATATCGTCGGCAAATAACACTGTAGGCACAACTTTTCCACTTCCTTTACAAGTAGGACAGCTCTCGGCAGTCTCCACTTTTTCTTCCGGACGCACTCTTTGCCTGGTAATTTGCATCAGGCAAAACTTACTCAGTGGAAGAATGTTGTGCTTGGTCCGGTCGTCGGCCATAATCTCCTTCATGTGATCGTTCACTTTCTGGCGATTGGCCGCGACATGCATGTCGATGAAATCAATAACAATGATTCCTCCCATGTCTCGCAACCGTAATTGTCTTGCTATTTCGTCGCAGGCAGCCAGGTTCACTTCCAGGGCATTTTTCTCCTGGTCGTTTCCGGCCCTTGCGCGATTCCCGCTGTTTACATCAATTACATGAAACGCTTCGGTATGTTCTACGATTAAATAGGCACCATCTTTAAATGATACGGTTTTTCCGAACGAGGCTTTTATTTGTTTATCGATGCCGTAATGTTCGAAAATTGGCTGACGTCCTTTGTAGTATTTAACTATCTTTCTTTTGTCGGCCTGAATGCTACCTATGTAATCGGCAATTTCTGACGCTACCGATTGGTCGTTTACAATAATGCTGTTGAAGTCGGGATGATAAATATCGCGCAACAGGGCTGTTGTTCTGTCAATCTCGCCGATTATCAGCGATGGTGCTTGTGCTCTGTTAAGCTTTTGAAAGGTGGTTTCCCACTTTTCAACCAAACGTCGAAGCTCTTTGTCGAGTTCTGCTACTTTTTTTCCTTCTGCTACAGTGCGGATTATTACTCCGTATTTTCGCGGTTTAATGCTTTGGATCAGTTTTTTCAACCTGTTTTTCTCCTCGGTTGACCTGATTTTTTGCGACACTGATATTTTGTCGCTAAACGGCATTAAAACTAAATTCCTCCCTGCAATGGAGATTTCGGAAGTTAACCGCGGGCCTTTTGTATTAATTGGTTCTTTTGCTACCTGAACCAAAATTTTCTGACCAACTTTTAGCAGCTCGTTTACTTTACCTTCTTTGTTAATGTCGGGTTCGGAATGAATCCGTGAGATAGAAGAAATTTTGTTTTTTCGTGATGAGGCAATTCGCAGGAACTTGTTTAGCGTGGCGAATTGTGGCCCCATGTCGAGGTAATGTAAAAAAGCATCTTTACTGTAGCCTACATCGATAAAAGCAGCATTTAAACTGGGCATAATTTTCTTCACTTTGCCGAGGTAAATATCTCCGACAGCAAATTTTGCCCCGCTTCTTTCTCTTGATAATTCTACAAGCTTCTTCTTTTCCTGTAAGGCAATAACAATTTCGGATGGAGTTACATCAATTATTAAATCGCTACTCACAACCTTTAATCATCTACTTCTTTTGGTTAATACTAATCGTTATAACAGACTAAACCTAAAGCATTAAAATGCTTTAGGTTTAATCATCAACTATAAGAAATTAAATCATTAAAATCTTATTTTTTCTTTTTGTGCCTGTTTTTACGCAATCTTTTTTTGCGCTTATGAGTGGCCATCTTGTGTCTCTTTCTTTTCTTTCCGCTTGGCATAACTCTATTATTTTACTTGATTTTTAACTTCTGATACAAATGTTTTCGCTGGTTTAAACGAAGGAATATTGTGTGCAGGAATGATAATGGTTGTATTTTTAGAAATATTACGGGCAGTTTTTTCTGCTCTTTTCTTAACAACAAAACTACCAAAACCTCTTAAATAAACATTTTTGCCATCAACCAGTGAATCTTTTACAGTTTCCATAAAAGCTTCCACCGTTTTCTGAACAGTTACCTTTTCAATTCCCGTTTCTTTCGAAATTTCATTTACAATATCTGCCTTAGTCATCTCTTAAAATATTTAATTTTCAATATATTAATCGTTTTTATTCGAGGATGCAAAAATAAAAAATATTATAAAACCGGAAAGCATTTCAAATAAATTATTTTTGTTTTTCTGTAAGATTTTTAACCAGTTAGCGTAGAATGGACAATTTTCATACCAACATTTACAATTGGTACAACATAAATAAGCGTGATTTACCGTGGCGAAAAGACCGAAATCCTTATAAGATTTGGCTTTCAGAGATTATACTTCAGCAAACGCGCGTTGAGCAGGGCAAAAACTACTTTTACCGCTTTGTAGAGAATTATCCCACGGTAAATGATTTGGCCAATGCCCACGAAGACAAGGTGCTAAAACTCTGGCAGGGACTGGGTTACTATTCGCGTGCCCGAAACCTGCATGCTTCGGCAAAAATTATTGCATCGCAGTACAACGGAACTTTCCCCAACGATTATAAAAGCATTTTAGCACTAAAAGGGGTTGGCCCTTATACGGCTGCTGCTGTTGCATCCATTGCATTCAACCTGCCCTACCCTGCGGTTGATGGTAATATATATAGGGTACTGTCGAGATATTATGGGATTGAGACTCCGATTGACTCGTCGGCGGGCAAAAAAGAGTTTCAGCAGTTGGCCGAAGAACTGATTCAGGGACAGGATCCGGGCATGCACAACCAGGCGCTTATGGAATTTGGCGCTTTGCAATGTGTTCCAAAATCGCCGAAATGTGAGAACTGCCCGGTTGTTGAATCTTGCTTTACCTACAAAAACGGGCTGGTAGCGCAGCTCCCGGTAAAAGAAAAAAAGACCAAACAGCGGCACCGCTATTTCTACTATTATATGTATGATATGGGCGATTCAATTCTGCTGGATAAAAGATCGGGCAACGACATCTGGCAAAACCTGTATCAATTGCCACTGATTGAGCGCGAAAAAGCACTTTCTGATGCGGAACTGTTACATGCAGATCTTCCGGTAAAAACGATGCAGGTTAATGTTAAAAGTATAAGCGGGCAAAAAAAGCATGTTTTGAGCCACCAGATTATTCACGCAAAATTGATATATCTTGAAGTTCAGGGCAATTTTAATAATCAGTCGCCTCTTATTCGGGTAAATAAAAAAGATATTTCTAAATTTGCTGTATCCCGACTGGTTGAACAGTTTTTACAGGAAGCCGGTTTGGGACAATAATAAAAAAACCGGTTTATAATTGCAGCGTAGTAACAACCTGAAAATGTTAACCATATAAATTTTAGATTATGTCAGTAAATAAAGTAATTCTTATCGGAAACGTTGGAAAAGATCCTGAAGTACGTCACCTCGATTCGGGTGTTGCAGTAGCTAATTTCCCTTTGGCAACATCAGAGAGTTATAACTCGAAAAGCGGTGAGCGAGTTACCACAACCGAGTGGCACAATATTGTATTGTGGAGAGGCCTGGCCGAAGTGGCTGAAAAATATGTTACCAAAGGTCGCCAGCTGTACATCGAGGGACGAATAAGAACCCGCTCGTACGACGACAAAGACGGCAATAAACGTTATGTTACCGAGATTTATGGCGACCAGATGACAATGCTTGGCAACCGCGCCGACAACCAGAGCTCGCCAGATCAGGGCGGTGCAATGCAAAACTCAGGTGCAACATCCACTCCGCAGGTTTCGCAACCCGACATTGAAGAACCGGAGGGAGACGAGGATCTTCCATTCTAACCAAAACTTTTAAATTTGGAAACAGAACCGCTTTTAAGTTTAGCCGCTATCGGCTCCTGGCAAATTCAATTACACCCTATCAGTCCCGGAATAATAGTTTCAATTATTATCGTATTGTTTTTACTATTTACTTCGGCACTGATAAGTGGATCCGAGGTGGCTTACTTTTCTTTGTCGGCCAGCGACAAACACAAACTGAGGCATAAAGGCAAAAACAACGAGCGCGTATTACACAACCTCGAAAGCCCGGAAAAGCTTCTGGCTACCATACTGGTAACAAATAACTTTGTAAATATTGGCATTGTAATATTAACGGCCTTTATTTCAAACAATTTAGTATCGTTTGTTAATGCACCAACATTGCAGTTTGTTTTCCAGGTGGTGCTCATAACTTTTTTCCTGTTGCTGTTTGGCGAGATATTTCCGAAAGTTTATGCAACACACTTTACTTTGCGTTTTGCCCGTTTTATGGCATTTCCATTGCAAACGCTCGAAAAGTTGTTTCGCCCGATAAATGCAATATTGATCTACTCAACCGGATTTGTAAACCGCCGCCTACAAAAGCATGTAAAAAATATCTCGATGGATGAGATTTCGCAGGCGCTTGAATTAACATCTGACCAGGAACTTTCGGACGAGAAAGATATACTCGAAGGAATTGTAAAATTCGGAAACAAAAGCGTGGAAGAAATTATGACTCCCCGCGTTGATGTGGTCTCAATCGATATAAAAGCAAATTTTGAAGAGGTTCTGGAAATTATAAACGATTCGGGCTACTCGCGAATTCCGGTTTATATCGATTCATTCGACGAAATTAGCGGTCTGTTATACATTAAAGATATTCTTCAGCACAGCCATAAAAACAAAACGTTTAAATGGCAAACTTTAATTCGTCCACCGTTTTATGTGCCCGACACCAAAAAGATCAGTTCGCTTTTGGAAGAATTTCAGAAAACCAAAGTACACATTGCCATTGTGGTTGATGAGTACGGAGGAACTTCAGGGATCGTTTCGCTGGAAGATATTCTGGAAGAAATTGTTGGCGATATTACCGATGAGTTTGATGATGAAGAAAGTTTCTTCACCCAACTATCAGAAAACACCTACTTGTTCGACGCCAAGGTTTTACTGGGCGACTTTTACAGGGTTATAAATTGCGACGATACTATTTTTGACGAAGTAAAAGGTGATGCTGATACGCTTGCCGGCCTTATTCTTGAAATAAAAGGCGAGATTCCTTCGTTAAAGGAAGAGGTAAAATGTAAACCGTTCACATTTACCATTGAAGAGGTTGATAACCGCCGTATCAAACAGATAAAGGTGGTTCTTAACAAATAAATATGACTTAAAATTTAAGGGAATGAGATTCTCGTATATACTTTTCTTACTGCTATTTTTATGGGGATGTAAAGAAGACTACACCCCAAAACCGCGAGGCTATTACCGCATCGATTTTCCTGAAAAAAGCTACACTGATCTGAACCGAACATTTCCGTACGATTTTGAAATACCGGAATATGCACGTGTTGAAAAAGACTCCAGAAACCGCAACGAACCCTACTGGATAAACGTAGCTGTGCCCGAAAATAAAGTGGAAATACACATTTCGTATTACGACCTGAACAGCCAAAAAGACGACTACAACCTTTTGGCTGAGTTAATGGAAGAGACGCGCACGCTGGCTTACAAACATTCCATAAAAGCTGATGCAATTGAAGAGCGTTTATTTATGAATCATGCAAAGAAAGTGTACGGAACCATATATTCCATTGAAGGAAATGCCGCCTCGCCGATGCAATTTTTTTTAACCGACAGTACGCGACATTTTTTACGCGGCGCGTTCTACATTCGCGAAGTTCCCGATATCGATTCCTTGACACCGGTAATTAACTTTATCGAACCCGATATAATTCATATGATTGAAACCACAAGCTGGAAATAATGCCGCTGATTGAAAAAATAGAAAATCAAAACAGCACAATCGGTATTTGGGAGCTGAAAGAAGCAGCTGATGATTTATTAAAAGAAGTCAAACTAACTCCCGTCGAAACAGCGCGTTTGGCAACTTTTAAAGCCGAAAAACGCCGAAAAGAATTTCTGGCCAGCAGATTATTGCTGCAACAGCTGTTGCCCGAGTGTCCTGAAATCGTTTATCGCGATAAATTTGGCAAACCATCGCTAAAGGATTCCGGTTTGAACATTAGCATCACACACTCTGCCGATCTGGCAGCTATTATTCTATCCGATAAAAATATTGGAATCGATGTTGAGCAAATCCATCGTAACATCGATAAAGTTGTTACCCGTTATGCAAGCCCTGAAGAAATAGAGTTTATTGAAAACAGTAAGGATCCGCAATTCGTAAAGATATTGCTTTGGGCGGCGAAAGAAGCTATTTTTAAATGCGCTGAAATTCAAGGCATTCAGTTTAACCGGCAAATTGAAATTACACCCTTCGATTACCATGTTCATTCCAGTTTCTCCGGGGCTTTAAAGCATCCAGAAAAGGAAATAGGTTACGATTTATTTTTTCGCACAATTAAAAACAATATTCTGGTTTATTGCGTTCAACACTAAAATTTCACCATGAAGAAAGCAGAAGATCAAATTCTCATCATATTTGGCGCATCGGGCGACCTCACCAAACGTAAATTGATACCCGCACTTTTCGATCTTTACAAACAAAACCTGTTACCTCAGAAGTTTGCGGTGCTGGGTGCTTCCCGTTCGGCACTTTCCGATGATGAATTCAGAAACCGGGCTGATGAATTTATTCCCGACGATGAAAAACGCGAAGAATTTAAAAAGCTATTGTTTTATCAATCCGTTCAGAATAACGAGGCCGATGATTTTATTCCGTTAAAAGAGCGACTTGATGAGCTTTCCGGCTCACTGGAAATTGAGCCGAATTACGTGTTCTATCTTTCAACTCCACCGTCCTTATACCCGGTAATTCCTAAAATGCTTTGCCTGAATGGTCTTTCAAAATCGGAGAATAATTTTAGGCGACTGATCGTTGAGAAACCGTTCGGAACCGATTTAAAATCGGCAAAAGAATTAAATAAACAACTGCTTCATTATTTCGAAGAGGAACAGATTTACCGTATCGATCATTATCTGGGAAAAGAGACGGTACAAAATATGTTGGTAACACGCTTTTCGAACGGAATTTTTGAACCGCTTTGGAATCGGCGTTATATCGAGCGGGTGGAAATAACCTCGGCCGAAAGCCTGGGTGTAGAAGGACGTGGCGGATATTACGAGAGCTCCGGAGCCTTGCGCGACATGTTGCAAAACCACCTGCTGCAGGTAGCAGGTTTTGTAGCCATGGAACCACCGGTTGTGGTGGAAGCCGATGCCATAAGAAACGAAACACTAAAAGTATTTCAGTCATTACGACCAATTAAAGAAAATGAAGTGTCGCGTTACGTTATTCGCGGCCAATATACCAACTCAAGCATTGGAGGCCAGAAAGTTGCCGGCTACCGCGAGGAGCCAGGCGTGGACAAGCTGTCGCGCACCGAAACCTTTGTTGCACTTAAATTCTTTATCGACAACTGGCGCTGGGCCGGTGTACCATTTTATATTCGAACCGGGAAAAAATTACCGACACGCGTAACTGAAATTGTTATCCATTTCAGAAAGGTGCCACACCATTTGTTTGGAAATGCCACTTCCAACAGTAACAACCAGCTGATCATCCGAATTCAGCCCGACGAGGGAATTTTACTGAAATTTGGGATGAAAACTCCGGGAGCCGGATTTAAAGTGCAAACGGTAAACATGGATTTCCATTACTCTGACCTGGCCGACAAAAAAGTGCCAACAGCCTACGAACGCCTTTTGCTGGATTGCATGCAGGGCGATGCCACACTGTATTCGCGCGGCGACGCTGTAGAAGCTGCGTGGGAGTTTGTGCAGCCCATAATTAACGCCTGGGAAACCAATCCTGAAATTCCGATTTATGGCTACCCGGCCGGAAGCTGGGGACCCGAAGAATCGGCTAAACTGATTGTAAACGGAGATTGGCGCTACCCTTGTAAAAATTTACATAACGACGGCTTGTATTGTGAACTTTAATCTGCATATTGCATTGTATTAACTAACAGCAACAAACGATCTGACATGGAAACTTTTACAGAAGTAAAAATTTATTCGAAGCCAAAAGATGTTTACAAAGCCATCGCGAAAGCAATTATTAAGATGGTACAAAATTCGAATCAGGAAGTGTTTGATATCGCACTGTCCGGTGGAAATTCACCCAAAGGACTTTTTAAGAAGATCAGTAAAAAATATGCCGACCGAATTCCATGGGAGCGCATCCATTTGTGGTGGGGCGACGAACGCTGTGTGCCGCCAACCGACGAGCAAAGCAACTATAAAATGACGGTTGACTACCTGCTATCAAATATTTCCATTCCCGAAGAAAACATACACCGCATAAAAGGCGAGCAAGATCCGGAGCAGGAAGCACTGCGCTACTCGAAAGAGATGGAAAAAAGCCTGAACTCGCGTGGTAAAGATCCGGTTTTCGATTTAATCATTCTGGGGCTTGGCGACGACGGACACACAGCATCAATTTTCCCCGACCAGATGGAGTTGTTTGAAGACGAGCAAAACTGTGCAGTTGCTGTTCATCCGCTAAGCGGGCAAAAACGCATTACCATTACCGGAAATGTGCTGAATAATGCCAACCAGATATTTTTCCTGGTAACAGGATCGAATAAAGCCTTGCGGGTTGCAGAAATTATGAATGATAATGATGCTGCACAATTGCTACCGGCCTACTATATTTCTCCTACAAACGGAATCTTAACCTGGTTTTTAGACGAAGAGGCAGCTGCTCAAATTCAGTAAAGATTGACTAATGCTGTCATTTCGACGACGAAGGAGGAGAAATCTGTTACAATGAAGCATATATCTTTTGGTTCAAAAACTCCCAGCTTGGATTAAAGTTTTTTACCAAATTATTTTTCTTTTCTCTCCTCCATTTCTTTATTTCTTTCTCCCGCTCAATGGCATATTCAATATTTTGGAAATGCTCATAAAAAACAAGGTAATTACAATTATACTTTTTTGAGAAACCGGGAATTAATCCATTTTCATGTTCGAATACCCGCCTTTGGAGATCATTCGTAACGCCTATATATAAAACCGTTTTATTTTTGTTTGTAACAATGTATACGAAATAATTGTGGTCTTTCATAGGTTTCAGATTTCTCAGTCGTTCCTCCTTCGAAATGACAGCTAGCGGCTTGGGCTTAATCCCAAAATCTCCTCTCCAAAACGGATGGTTTCGGCAATTACCTCTTCCACGCTACCGGAAGTAAGGTCGCATGCAATAACGTGATCACCGGCTTCAGGAAAGGCTTTTTTCACCTTTTGATTGGGCAAGGTTCCCAGTTCATCGAACATATCAAGCATGGCATCAACACTTACTGTTTGATCCTGATGCTCATCATCCTTGTAATAGTAGCCCAGAAATACCGGCACGGTTACACGGTTAAAGGTTTCCTTAGTCATGGTAGCATCAAGCAGTTGTTGCAAATAAACCAGCGCCTCCACCCGGTATTTGCAGTTCCAGTATTTACAATCTTCCGACTCCGGATCATCATCAGAAACACGATATTTACCACCAATTACTTTTCGTCCGATTTGCAGGCCCCAGGGTTTCGACAGTAAAGCCATCGAGCTGTTTTTTACTTTTATATTTGGCGAATACATAATCAGCCCGTCAACATACTCAGGGAAATCAGCCGCCAGTTTTAATCCCAGTGTTCCTCCTGTTGAAGTGCTCATTACAATCACTTTTCGGCCCAGGCTGCGGGCAACCATCATGGCTTCTTTTGCCGATGCATATAACTTATCGGGAGTCATATCAATCAGAGGATCTTCGGTAACCAATCCATGATCGTGCAAACGCGGAATGTACAAATTGCAGCCAAAATGTTGTGCAAAACGCTCGTGTGCAGGGTGCCCTTCGAACCACGATGCCGAGAATCCGTGCAGGTACAACACACAATAATCAGTTCGTTCTTTTAACGAATCGTTTGCCCAGAAAATGCGGCTTTCGTTATCGGGTTTTATGGAAAAAGCTGCTTCTTTTCGTTGCACAAAAGTCTCGATATTGGCAATACTTGCCGACAACGAAGGCAGGTCTTTATTCAACTCCGGTTTTGGTGGTTTTGGCCCCAACAGGTAACCAACAACTGCCAAAAGAATCACGATCAGTAAAAAGCGTTTTATTCGTTTCATATTTAGAAAATAGGAAGACCACAGACCGAAGCCGGAAGTATTATCCCGAAACAATCTGCTGCATTTTTATTTTAACGGAAAGATACAAGACTTAAAGAAAATAAAGTAATTCAGAATATAATTTTATCAAAATTCAATCACCAGCTGAACACCCATTTCGCACGCTTGCTCGTGTAAAAAGTTGGAGAGTGTAAGCCCCAGTAAACGGATTCCTTTCGAAAACCCACCTTCCGATTTCATTAGTTTCAGGCTTTCGTAAACAAACCGCTCTTTAGTGTTTATGTAAGGTTCCATTGTTTTACTTCGGGTGTGTTGCTCAAAATCGGCATATTTAAACTTCAAGGTTACCGTTTTTGCTTTTACTCCCGATCGGTCGGCACGCTCCCAAACTTTTTCAGCAATTATCAATAATTCCTTTTTTAGTTCATCTTCTAAAAACAGATCCTGCAAAAAAGTATTTTCAGCGCCAACCGATTTCCGTTCGCGCGATGGCTGCACCTCGCGATTATCAATGCCTCTGCAAATATCGTAATAGTAATTGCCGGCTTTACCAAACATTCGCGTGAGTTCCAGCCTATCAATCAATTTCAAATCGCGGCCATACCACACACCAATATCATTCAGCCTTTTAGCGGTTACTTTGCCTATTCCGAAAAATTTCCGGATCTCCAGCTGGTCGATAAAATCCTGTGCCTTATCGGGAGTTACCACAAACATTCCGTTGGGTTTATTGACATCGGAAGCCACTTTTGCCAGAAATTTGTTGTACGAAACGCCTGCCGATGCAGTTAAACCGGTTTCTTCCAGAATGCGCTGGCGGATTTCTTTGGCGATTAATGTGGCTGAAGGCAAACCTTTCTTGGCGTAAGTAACATCAAGATAGGCCTCATCGAGTGAAAGCGGTTCAACCAAATCGGTATATTCCAGGAAAATGCTTCGTATTTGGGCCGAGATTTCCTTGTAGCGCTCAAAACGATGTTTTACAAAAATCAGGTTCGGACATTTGCGCTTTGCCACTTTCGACGACAAGGCCGACCGAACGCCAAATTTTCGGGCCTCGTAACTGGCCGCAGCAACAACTCCCCGGTCGCTGGTTCCTCCAACAGCGATAGGCTTTCCGCGCAGCTCGGGATGATCCAATTGTTCTACCGACGCAAAAAATGCATCCATATCAACATGTATTATTTTACGTTTTTTTGCTGTCGGCATTTTGCTTTCACTGATATAATGCGAAAATAACGAAGTCGCTGAATTAATTGAATCTTTATTCCTACAATCGTCGTTCCCCGAAATAGTGGCTCTAAATTTTTCTTAATATATTAGCAAAAATTTTTGTTGGGGAAGGAATGGAAACACGAGATATTCTAATTAAAATTCGCAAAATAGTTCGGTCGGTTGACATCGAATCAAAGAAAATTCAGAAAGAACATGGCGTAAGTATTCCGCAGGTTCTTTGTTTAAACTTTCTGCGCGAATCACAAAATTACCAAACAACGCAGGGCGAGCTACGGAAATTTTTAAACCTGAATCCGAGTACAGTTAGCGGTATTATCAACCGCCTTGAGAAGAAAGGCTACCTGGCCCGTCTTCCCAAATCGGGTGATAAACGTGTTGTAAATATTGCTCTTACCTCGTCGGGCGATCAATTGCTAAGCACCATGCCATCGTTGTTGCACGAACAATTATCGGAAAAGCTCACACAACTCAGCAACAAGGAATTAGAGGTTGTTGAAGCAGGATTAAACACACTGATACAAATTCTCGATATCGAAAAAATTCAAGCTTCGCCGTTAATTACTTCGGACTCTGATTTAGGCGAATAAATTTAAACCTGGCCAATAATTTCCCTGGTTACGTTTTTTTAAACCAACATCAAACAAGAACTGCTTCACCTCAAAGAATAAACACTACGATTCAAGCAACGAGCACTTGAACTAAAGCAACGACCGTTTCGATTAAAACATTGAGCACTTGAACTAAAGCAACGACCATTTCAACTAAAGCAACGACCATTCCGACTGAAACAATGGCAGCTTTAGCTGAAACAATACCAGTTTTAACTCAAGCAATGAGCACTTGAAGTTGAGCAATAACTACTTCAACCCAAACATTAATGAATCGCATCCAGTATTTGCTCGTCCTCGGTGGTTTCTCCTTTCGAGAAGTTTATAGCCGTTTCGATTAAAGCCAAATGCGAATATGCCTGTGGGAAATTCCCCAGCAAACGTTTGGTATTAAAATCGATATCTTCGCTAAAAAGCCCCACGTGGTTGCTGTACGACAGCAGCTGATCGAATAATTTCTTTGCTCTTTTTCGCTTCCCAATGGCATATAATGAATTAATGAGCCAAAAAGTACAAATCGTAAACGAAGAACTCGGCAAACCAAAATCATCTTCGTTTTTATAGCGGTACATTAATCCATCTTCGCAAAGTTCTTTTTCGGTGGCCAGCACGGTTTTTACAAAACGCTCGTCCTTTCCATCAATAAAACCGTACGATTGCATGAGCAGCGTGGCAGCGTCGAGGTCTTTCGATCCGTACGACTGTGTAAATGCGCCAACTTCTTCGTTCCAGGCATTGGTGAAAATATCTTCTTTAATGGTGTCGGCCAGCGGTTGCCATTCCTCCACATATCTTTCTTTGTGAATAAAGCGGGCAATTTTAACCGCCCTGTCGATAGCCACCCAGCACAACACTTTCGAAAAGGTAAAATGGCGGTCATCGGTCCGAATCTCCCAAATTCCTTTGTCCGGTTTCGTCCAGTTATTGGCTACCGTTTTTACAATACTACGCACGATGGTCCACAGCGACTCACTGTCTTCCAACGAAATTTTAAATTCGGTAAACTGCTGAAAGATCACATCCATCAGAATTCCGTAAATGTCATTCTGTTTTTGAATGTAGGCAGCATTCCCAATACGAACCGGGTACGAATTTTTATAACCGCTTAAATGCTCCAACGTCTCCTCTTCGAGCACTTTCTCGCGATTTATGCCGTACATAATCTGTATCTTTTCATCCTTATCGGGAATAATATCGATGATGAACTTCATAAAACGCTTTACCGTATTCAAATGTCCGAGGCTCGACATCACTTTTATTACCATCGACGCGTCGCGGATCCAGCAAAACCGATAATCCCAGTTTCGTTCTTCGCCAATTGTTTCGGGCAACGAAGTGGTGACAGCCGCCAAAACGGCTCCCGATTTATCGTAACTCAGCAACTTCAGAACAAGCGCACTTCTAACAATTTCGTTGTTGTATTTTTTAAACGATGTTAGCTTGTTAGCCCATTCCAGCCAGTACACTTTTGTTTTCTGAAGTTTCAGGTATTGCCGCTCCAGGGTTTGGTTCAGCAATTTCTGATCGTAAGAAATAAGGATAAACGCATTATCGGTTAAGGTAATTTCGTTTTCCTGCAAAATATCTTCTTTGTTGAGGTCGGTATATAAGTACAACGAGTCGTAATCGCCTTCGGTGGTGTAACACTTTATGTATTCCTCGTCGGCTATCGTTTTTGTATTAAAACGTGCATATTCAACTTTTGGGTTGTACCGAACCTTAAATTTGGGCTTGCCCCATTTGTATTTTATATACCGAATAATATCGGGCGGAGTAAAGTATCCAAACTCCTTTGTAATATAACGAGGCATAAAATCAACAACCTCAAAACACGAATCTTCATTCTGAAAGAATGTAGAAACAATATTGGTTGTTCTGATGTATGTTTGCTTTATCTCGTAACTGTCATCAACCAGGAACTCCATGCTCCCGCCTTTTTTTTCGTCGAGTATTTTTGCAAACACCGACGATGAGTTAAAATCGGGCAAACAACACCAATCAATCGATCCCTTTTCGGAAATTAAGGCAGCACTTTTGCAATTTCCCATTATCGAGTAGTTCAAATTATCCATGGCCGCAACCTAATGATTTTTGAATTAGTATTAACAGAAAGCTTATAAACGAAGGTATTTTTAACTATGATTTTACAAGATCATTCAAAAAACTTCGCACCTCCTTGTGGTTGCTTACGAAATATTTTGCGGCCGAATTCTCGGTACCTACTTTTATGGTGTGAGCCTGCTCAGGTAACTCTTTAAACAGGAATTCATCGGTCCAGTCGTCGCCCATAGCCAGCACAAAATCAGCAGGATGCATATGCAAAAATTCGGTTGCTGCCGTTCCTTTATTAATTCCCGAAACTTTTATTTCAACAACTTTCTTCCCTTCCAGTATTTCCAAATCCTGGTTAAATATCAGGTTTGAAATATCATGTACCAATTCGAGGGCACGCAACACGCCTAATTCAATATCGGCTTTGCGGTAGTGCCAAACCAGCGAATAAGTTTTCTCTTCAATTAAACTCCCCGGAGTACGATCGACATACGATTCAAGCACCGGCAGGATACTCTCTTTCCACTCGGAATGAACCGGCTTACGTTCCACCCAACCTTTGCCAACTTCTTTTAACCAGGCTCCGTGTTCGGCAATTAAATTGTATTTCCGGTTCCCAAACCAGCGGTCGAAAGTCTCTCTGTCGCGCCCGCTTACCAATGTCAGCGTTATATCTTTCTCAGCGGCCAGTTTATCGAGCAACTTATACAATTCCTCGTCGGGTTTAGCGGCCTGCGGATTTGCAAAGAAACGTTGCAATGTACCGTCGTAATCCAGGAACAGCACTTTCGACTGTTTTTCCCGGTAATCTGCGAAAATCTTATTCTTTATTTGGGCTGTAATTTTTCGCGCATGATGTTCCGATTGTTTTTCAATGGTTTTATTCAGTGCTTTCATAAACTCCGATGCCCACTTATGAATATCGTAACGTTTTATACGCTGTTGCATGGCCGATATTGCTTTCTCCATTTCTTTATCAGGCTTCGTAAGTGCCCTGTAAATTGCATCGGCCGTATCGGGAATATTATTCGGGTTTACCGAAATGGCCTCACCAAGCTCTTTCGATGCACCGGCCATTTCACTAAGTATAAGCACACCTTTCTTGTTGACTTTCGATGCAATATACTCTTTGGCCACCAGGTTCATCCCATCTCTTAGCGGCGTTAGCAAGGCCACATCGGCCGAGCTGTACAACTCAATCAGGTTCTCGAACGGAACCGAACGGTAGAAATAAATTACCGGGTTCCAGTTCAGCGTTCCGAATTCGCCGTTAATATTTCCCACCAGCACATCAATTTCGTTTTTCAGGTTTTGGTATTGCTCTACGTCGGTTCGCGAAGGAACCGTAAGCATAATCAACGAAACTTGTTCGCGGTAGTCCGGATGTTTCACCAAAAATTCGCGGAAAGCATTTAGTCGCTGCGGAATACCTTTGGTATAATCCAAACGGTCGATCGACAGAATTAATTTACGGTTGGGCATACTTAACAGGAAACGGTCGATGTCCTGGTGCTCCTTCGATCGGTCCTGAATAGGTTTGCTTTGTATCTCCAGGGCATGCGATTCGAACTTCTCATAATCGATTCCCATTGGAAATACGTCGATCATTACCTGGCGGTTTTCGAGTTTTATCTGATTAAAATCAACCTCGTGTCCCAGCAAGCGTTTCACCGAACTAATAAAGTGCCGGGCATAATCGTAGGTATGAAATCCAATCAAATCGGCTCCCAGCAAGCCATTTACAATTTGCTCGCGCCATGGCAGTATTCGTATTAACTCGTACGATGGAAACGGTATGTGCAAAAAGAATCCAATGGTTAAATCGGGGCGCCTTTCGCGAAGAATGTTTGGCAAAAGCAACAATTGATAATCGTGTACCCAAACCACATCGCCTTCTTCTGCATTTTTAATAATGGCATCGGCAAACATTTCATTTACTTTGCAGTACGACTCCCAATACGATTCGTTAAACTCGGTAAACTCGGCAAAGTAGTGAAACAAAGGCCAAAGCGTTGCATTACTAAAGCCATCGTAGTAATTACTAATTAGTTCTTCGTTTAAAAATACAGGCAGGCACTGCTCGGTTTCCAGCAAACCAATAACTTCCTTTTCTTCTTTTTTTGTTTCGGGCATCACACCCGGCCAGCCTATCCATACGCTGTCGCTGTCTTTGTGATATGATTTTAATCCTGTTGCTAAACCTCCGGCACTTGGAGTTATTGTCATTCCGTCTGCGCTTCTGTTTATCATCACAGGTAACCTGTTTGAGGCAATTATTAATCTACTCATATTGTTTTATTTCTATAGAAATTATTTCTGATTTACAAATATATTATTATCCGCAGCAACTTACATTTCAGCAATGTAAAAACATTATTAACAATGTATTTAATGCCGCCTCTAATTTGCATGCCGGCTTTTTTTTGTATTTTTGTTCGCATAGAAACTATTTTCACAAATGAATATAACTTCTTTAACAAAAAAGCAGGTAGCAAAATCAATTGTTCCCCAGTTGGAAGAACAGGCATACGAAATGTCGTTACAAACCGGGTTGTTAAAAAACTATAGCCCTTCTTCTCCTATTACAACGCAAACGGAGGATAATGGTTTTATTCCGGATATTATTACCACCGAAAAAAACGGTGAAACCAACATTTACGAAATTCAACTGAACAATAATATCAACACAGAAAAATGGAGTTTTTTCGCGCACTTTACAAAAGAACGACACGGTAAACTTCACATTATTGTGCCCGAGCCCAACTTAAGTGCAGCAGAGAAAGTAATTGTCGAGAACGACATCCGCAATGTTAGCTTAATGTATGTTCCAAACTAATTTAACCCGCTTTGAAAATAGATTCATCACTTTAGTTCATAACATGCTCAGAAAAAGGGTTTTTTGAGTAAATATATATTTATGATTTATAATAACAGACAGCAGACAATTGCCCACAAAATTGAAACAGAAGCGCAACTTTCGAAATGGAAAGACTGGAGATGGCAGCTACGGCACTCCATAAAAACCCTGGAAAAGTTTGAAGAACTATTGGGCGTTAAATTTGATGAGGAAGAACGGGAAGGTCTAAAAGAAACATTCGACAAATTCCCCTTGTCTATCACGCCGTATTACCTTTCGCTAATTAATAAGAAAGATTTCAAAAACGATCCGGTTTTTAAACAATCGTTTGGGCAGGTTGAAGAACTTATTACTTTAAAATCGGAACTGGCAGACCCGCTATCGGAAGACAGCGACAGCCCGGTTGAAGGAATTACGCATCGTTATCCCGACCGCGTATTATTTCATGTGAGTAATATTTGCTCGATGTACTGCCGCCACTGCACGCGCAAACGTAAAGTTGGCGATATCGACTATGTGCCGTCAAAAGAGCAATTGCAAAAAGGGCTCGACTATATTGCCGGCAACCCGCATGTGCGCGATGTGTTGTTATCGGGAGGCGACCCGTTTATGTTGCCCGATGAAAAAATCGACTGGCTTTTGTCGGAAATCACCAAAATACCACATGTTGAGATTGTAAGAATTGGTACACGAATGCCCGTGGTACTTCCTTACCGGATTACCGATAAGCTGGTATCTATTTTAAAGAAATACCAACCGCTTTGGATCAACACCCACTTTAACCATCCGAAAGAAATTACAGCTTCATCAAAAGAAGCATTGGCAAAACTGGCCGACGGTGGATTTCCGTTGGGTAACCAATCGGTGCTGTTAGCCGATGTAAACGATTGCCCAAGGATTATGAAATCGCTGCTTCATAAATTGGTGGAAAACCGGGTACGACCATATTACCTCTACCAGTGCGACCTTTCTGAAGGGTTATCACATTTCAGAACACCAATTGGTAAGGGTATTGAAATTATGGAAAGCCTTATCGGGCACACCAGTGGTTTTGCCCGCCCAACCTATGTAGTTGACGCACCCGGCGGCGGAGGTAAAATTCCGGTAATGCCCAATTATATTATTTCATGGTCGACCAACAAAGTGGTGTTGCGCAACTACGAAGGTGTTATTACAACCTACAAAGAACCTGATTCGTACGAAGCAAAAATGTGCGACAGAGATTGTGAGAATTGCAAACTTGATTTACCCATACAGGAAGGGCAAGAAGAAGACGCAATTGGAATTGAAAAATTATTATCGGATACCGACGATGCGATATCGTTGATACCCGAAGACAACGAACGAATGATAAGAAGGGAAGAAGATGCAGGATAAAATTGAAAAACTAGGCAGCGGAAGCATAATTCAGCACGGGCAATTAAACGATCGTGTTTACCTGATGAAATTG
This sequence comes from Draconibacterium orientale, assembly GCF_900111425.1. Lineage (NCBI taxonomy): Bacteria > Pseudomonadati > Bacteroidota > Bacteroidia > Marinilabiliales > Prolixibacteraceae > Draconibacterium > Draconibacterium orientale. Next base: position 61,098 of record NZ_FOHT01000024.1, read on the forward strand.
GGTAGCACGGATTGCCCGTCGGAAATTGTTGAAGAAATAAATAAACTGGCAAGAGAAAACAAGTACAGCAAAATAGTTTGTAAAGTACCGGTGCACGCCGCCCCGATATTTCTATCAAACGGTTTTTTAGCCGAGGCGCAAATACCGGCGTTCTACAACGACAATGTAGCAGCGTTTTTTGTTTCGAAATTTCTAAACTCCGACAGGCTTTTAGATATTGAAACAGAAAAGCTGAATAACCTTAGCCAGATGTTGAAAAAACAGGATTCGATTACGCCCAACGGTACAGACTATTCGAATGTAAGCGTTCGCAAGCTGGAAAAACAAGACTACGAGCAAATAACCGACATATATCGGGAAGTTTTTGTAACTTATCCATTTCCGATCTATAATCCGGGATATGTACTAAAAACATTTCAGGATGGAACACAGTATTTCGGAGCCGAATCGAATGGAAAACTGGTAGCTCTGGCATCGGCCGAGATTGACGAAGAAGGCAAAAATGCCGAAATGACCGATTTTGCCACCCTACCCGACCAGCGTGGTAAAAACCTGTCGGTGCTACTATTAAACGCACTCGAAAAATCGATGAAAGAACAGGGAATTACAACCTTATATACCATGGCCCGGCTAAATTCGATAGGCATGACAAAAACTTTCCTGAAAATGGATTATTGTTATTCGGGAACACTGATAAAGAATACGAATATTGCCGGAAAAATTGAAAGTTTAAACATTTTATATAAACATATCTGATATGAACCTGGGATACCGATGTCATTTTGCCAAAACCTGCCCTCTTTATAAAGGAGAGGAGAAAGCGAAGGATATGCCTTTGCCACTTTTTAGAAACGTGTTTTGTAACCGTGGAATGAAAGGATGGAAAAACTGCAGCAGATTCAACAAATTGACTGAAGAGGAAAATCAGAACGAAAAATGAGTTTAAAAAATTTATGAGTAAAAAAACAATTGACATTCAGGAAATCAGTAATCAATTTGAAAAAGACATTTTAAAACTTTTAGAAGAAAAAGAGGAATACGTTTATGGCGACATTATTAAAGACCTTAAACTGTCGGCCAGGAAGGGTCAGGTGTTAATCTCTTCACTAATTAGCAAAGGCCTTGTGAAGCGTGTTGATCAAACTTCGTACCTCAAACTAAATGTTGAAATTAATTAATGGGGTGGATCGATCTCTCTATTTTTTGCGTGTACCTGCTGGCAATGCTTGGCGTAGGTGTATATTTTCTGCGCAAAAATAAAAATACAGACGACTATTTTGTTGGTGGACGTAAACTCAGTAGTATTCACATTGGCTTGTCGGTAGTAGCTACCGATGTTGGCGGTGGTTTTTCCATCGGGCTGGGCGGACTGGGTTTTACCATGGGCTTATCGGGTAGCTGGCTGCTGTTTACCGGTTTGCTGGGCGCCTGGCTTAGCGGTGTTCTGCTCATTCCAAAAGTTTCGGGGCTGGCACGCCGTAAAGGATTTTTATCTTTTCCGCAGTACCTCGAACACGTTTTCGACAAAAGAGTAGCCCTCATTGCCGGGCTGATTTCTGCCATCGGCTATCTGGGATTTACCAGTTCGCAAATTCTGGCTGGTGCCAAACTGGCCGCCTCAACTTTTGATGGGCTTACCATCACCAACGCACTGCTGATTATGGGAACGATTGCCATTGTTTACACCGTGTTGGGAGGCTTAAAAGCGGTAATTTACACCGATACCATTCAGTGGATCATTCTTATGGCCGGGCTGATATTTGTTGGTTTGCCCTTTGCCTATACAAGTATTGGCGGTTACGAAGCCATTTCGGCAACACTACCGGCTGATTTTTTATCGCTGCGTTCGGTAAGCTGGCAGCAAATTGTTAACTGGATGTTTACCATTATTCCGATCTGGTTTATCGGGATGACACTTTATCAACGAATTTACGCAGCAAAAAATACACAAACAGCACAACGCGGCTGGTTTATTGCCGGACTGTTTGAATACCCGTTAATGGCATTCATCGGAGTAGTTTTAGGCATGTTTGCACGTGTGGCAATGGAGAATCATTTGCTACCAGGCTATAACGCTGCCAACCTCGATGCCGAAATGGGACTTCCGGTATTGCTAAAAACAATACTTCCGGTTGGTTTTCTGGGTATTGTTTTGTCGGCCTATTTTTCGGCCATCATGTCAACTGCCGACAGCTGTTTAATGGCGGCATCGGGCAACTTGTTAACCGATGTATTTCGTCTGCACAACGGAAGAAGGAGTTTACTTCTTTCGCAGTTATTAACCTTGATAATTGGTTCAATTGCCTTGTTACTGGCCTTAAAAATGACCAGTGTTCTGGATCTGATGCTCCACTCCTACTCATTTATGGTTTCAGGAATGATTATTCCGGTGTTGGCGGCTTTGTTTTCCAAAAACCCGAATAAGGTAGCAGCACTGTTATCCATGTTAACCGGCGGTTCATTAACATTGTTTCTCATTCTTTCGGGATTGGACCTTCCGCTTGATCTGGATGCCAATATTTTTGGAATTGCAGGTTCGCTATTGGTTTATGTCCTTGTTGCCGCTGTCAGAAAACAGAAAACGCTGACGGTTTAATTATTTACATTTTTTTTGAGGCCTTATCAACCAAGAATCACTTATTTTGTTAGATACAGCATAATAACAAGTAGCTAACAACCAAATGGGTGAAGAAACGTCCCATATACATGCCGATAAATCCATTGTTGTTCTCCCTTTCGTGAACATGAGTTCCGATCCGGACAACGAGTATTTCAGCGATGGTATAACCGAAGAAATTATTAACGCTTTAACCAAAATCGACGGGTTAAAAGTTATTGCGCGAACCTCGTCGTTTGCCTTTAAAGGCAAACATATTGATGTGCGCGAGATTGCCCGGCAATTGGACGTTTCCTCGGTACTTGAGGGCAGCGTGCGAAAAGTACAAAGCCGCGTTCGTATTACTGCTCAGTTGATAAATGCAGCAGACGGCACACATTTCTGGTCGAAAAATTTCGATCGCGAGATTGACGATATTTTTGCACTTCAGGATGAGATAAGCTTACTTATTGCCAACCAGATTCGCGAAAACTATGGGCACTTTAACATTCAGGAGCAGCTGGTAAACCAACCAACCACAAATATGAAAGCTTACGAGCTTTTCCTGAAGGGACATTTTTTTCAGTTGAAATGGGACGCCGATTCGATAGCCGAAGCAACAAAATATTACGAGGCTGCCGTGCAACTCGACCCAAAATTTGCACGGGCCTACTACGGTTTGGTGCAAAGTTACGGTTTGCTGGCCGCCTGGGGTTATATGCCTGCTGAGGAAGGTTTTGAAATAGCGATCAGAAATTTTATGATTGCCAGCGATCTTGATAAATCACTTCCCGAATATGGCCAGTCGTTTGTTGGCCGCACTTTTTGGATGGAGTGGGATTTTAAAGCCACCTACAAACAACTACTTGAAACATTGAGTCAACACCCCCGATTTACGGACGGTTTGGAGGCAATGGCCGAACTGCTACTTTCTCATGGCTACTTTAAAGAAGCCGAAGAATATATTCGAAAAGCCATGAAAGTAGATCCGCTTTCGGCCAACCATTATTACACGCTTTCGCACATAAATTACTACCAGCGCCATTTTGATACTGCCCTGCAACTTGTTGAAAAGGCGTTGGAAATTAATCCCGATTTTGTGCTGGCATGGGAACTGCGTATTTTGTGCCTCATCTGGCTGAACAAAGAAGATCAGTTTTTACAGGCCATAACCAACACGCCTAATCCCGAAGTAAAACAAATTTATTTTAATGTGCGAAACAAAGGGCTTAAAACGCTGCCCCAAGCAACTCTAAAAAACTGGAAATCAACCGCCGAAGACAAACAACAAATGGTTCCGTACGAACTTTTTATATTGGCCAACACCGAACACCAACAGGAAGCCATCGAATTATTGAGTAAATATATTACTCAAAAACGTGGTCAAATTATCAATTTCAGGCAAGACCCATCGCTGGAACCACTTCATAAATTTGATGCCTTTTGGAAATTACACATTTCAAATTTTGTACTCGAAGACGAAATAAAACATCTCCCTGCCAACGAAAAAAATACAGAATCAGAATTTACGGCACAAGATGAACAACTAAAAAAGCTGGTTAATTTCATCGAATCGGAACAACCATTTCTGAATGCACAACTTAGTTTACGAACGCTGGCCGAAATGCTCGATCTTCACCCCAATAAACTCTCCTTTCTGATCAATGAAAAAACAGGAATGAACTTTAACGAGTTTATAAACCAATTCCGTCTGGTACATTTTAAACAACTGGCCGCCGATCCGAAAAACGCACACCTCACCATTCTGGGATTGGCTTACGAAAGCGGCTTTAATTCGAAAACCGTATTTAACGCTTACTTTAAAAAAGCTGAAGGAACCACTCCCGGCAGCTGGCTAAAAAATAGCAAAGTGTAACACCTATCTTCGCCTCCAAAAATTCCCAACGTTCCAAATCTCCTCAAAGTACGGATTTTCACCAATGAGTGCGGAATTACATTTTCGGACGATTGACTCTTTTTTCTGCTCCATCTTTGTAGCGTAAAACAATTCAAAAACAGAAAACAAAAATTTAATTAAAATGAAAACACAATTCAGAAAAATTACAATGAGGAGAAAAACAAGAAAATTGACTTATTTAGTAGTAATGCTGATGACAGTTTTTTTCGTAGAAAATGCAAGTGCCCAAAGCCAGGAAAACAGGAAAAAACAGGATGAGCGTTGGATCAGTCCGGCCCGCACGGCAATAAACGTTTGTCCGGGAGGAGTTGCTTTTGGATTCTATTCGGCAAATGTTGAGCATCTTTTTGGCGAGAACCACGGTTTGGTTTTACGCGGCGACCTGGAAACGATTCCCGACACCTATTCTGACGCCAATATTGAATCGAGTGGAAAAGCAGTGATTTTAAACTACCGCTACCACATTGGCGGAGGATTAAACTCGTTTTATGCAGGAGCTTATGCGCGTTACCGCAAAATTAAAGGCGATGGTTCGCTCGAAAACGGAGACTTTGATTTCAAACTTCCCGAGTGCACTTTGGGCTTGAACGTTGGCAAACGCTGGATATGGAAGAATGGACTTTCGCTGAACTTTGCATTGGGTTACGGCTATGCTTACGACGAGCTGAAAGTGAATAATTCGAGCCAGGCGGCCATCGATGCCATCGATGTATTTCGCGACGACTACACCTTTATGAATGGATTTTTAGGCGAATTTTCAATCGGCTACGCATTTTAAATCATTTCCTACAATGTATTTATCCATCGTTAATAAGTCTAAATTCGGAGTGGTCGTACTTTTCTTCTTGCTGGCAATAGTACTGCAATGCTCAAACAATAGTACTGCAGACATACAACAAAAAACGGAGAAACTGTTCCAAAAGCAACTGAAGAAGAACAACATTCGAAATGCATTTTTGAGCGTGTATTCTCCATCGCGCTCTATCAACTGGAACTTTGCAGCCGGCACATTTCAAACCGGCCAAAAAGTTACTGCCGATCATCCGTTTTTAACGGCCAGCATTGGGAAAACATTTACTGCAACTGCCATCGCGCAGTTGGCTGAGCAAGGTTCTCTGAATTTTAATGATCCGGTAAACATGTATTTGCCCAATTCAATAATGCACGGCCTTCATGTTTTTAATGGACTGGATTACTCGGCTGAAATAACGATTGCCCATTTACTCCAACACACTTCGGGCTTGCCCGATTATTTTGAAGGAAAAACCATTGACGGCAGTGCCAATGTGATGGAGTTGCTGTTTAGCGAACCGGACAAATTATGGAAACCAGTGGAAACTATTGAGTTTGCTAAACAGAAAATGGAGCCACTTTTTGTTCCCGGCAACGGATACAATTACACCGATACGGAATATGTTTTGCTTGGCTTAATCGTAGAGAAAATGAGTGGAACAAACTTGCACAATTATTTTGAGGAGCACTTTTTTAAGCCGCTGAACATGAATCACACTTCAATGCACCTACAATCGGAGCCATTGGAGAAAACACCAAAATTATCTGAAGCGTTTGCCGGCGATTTTGAAGTAAGTACAATTAAAAGTCTCAGTGCAGATTGGGCAGGAGGCGGATTGGTTTCTACCGGCAACGATTTGATAAAATTTCAGCACGCACTTTTTTCGGGTAAAATTATTTCAGCCGAAACACTACAGGCAATGCAAAACTGGACACCGGAAACACGCGGCATGGAATATGGGTTCGGCCTGCGAAAAATCGCTTTCAGAAAACTGTTTCCAACACTGCCGGATTTAACCATTATCGGGCATTCCGGAAGCACAGGTTCCTTTATGTTTTATTGTCCGGAATTGGACGTTTACCTCGCCGGCACATTAAATCAAACCGAGGAAGTAAAAGAATCGGTAGTGCTAATGGTAAAAGTGCTTTCGTTTATTTTAAACATCAGTTAATCAATTACAACCATGCAGAAACAATTAAAACCAACATTTAAAATGTATATTCTCATCGCAATACTTTGTTTCGTATTTGCAGAACTCCAAACTGCGGCCACAGAAACCGACACCACTCAGATTATTGAAATAGGGGGAATTAAACAGTACATTTCCATCAGCGGAGAAGCTCCCGGCAAACCCGTTTTGTTCTATTTGCATGGCGGCCCGGGAACTGCGGTATCTGCACATAAGGATGTTGTTACCGGAGAATTGGAAAAGTATTTCACAGTGGTTCACTGGGATCAGCGAGGTTCAGGAAAAACATTAAAACAGAATGAAACAGCTCCTCCTCCAACCTTTGATCAAATGAACAAAGATGCAGAAGAGATCCTGCACTTCATTTGCAAGCGCTTTACTACCGACAAAATAATTGTACTGGCGAACTCGTGGGGAACATTACCGGCACTTCACCTGGCACAGTATTACCCCGAAAAAATACGTGCATTAATTGCTGTAAGTCCGGTGGTAAGCAACCTAAGAAGCCAGCAAACTACTTTGGAACTGTTGCAGCATTATTTTAACATGCAGGAAAACGGCAAAGCCATTCAACAACTTGCAGCTGTAAAGGTTCCTTACTCCGGTGCAGAGCAAATGCTTATTCAGTACCGCTGGGAATCGGTTTATAACGGAGAGCTAATGTCAGACGATCAGTTTGATCAGCTCCTGGGCTATTTTCAACACTGGGAAAAAATGTGGTTCCCGCTTTATAGTGAATTGTATAAAAGCGACCTTGAAACTTCATCAGGCAGCATTAAATGCCCCGTATATTTTATTGTAGGTAAAAAAGATCTCACTACCTACTTCAAAATTACGGAATCCTATTTTTACAAGCTCGAAGCACCAGAAAAAAAGCTTTTTTGGTTGGAGGATGTGGGACATAACATTCCGGGATTTGCTACCGATAAAATGCAGAAAACAATCATCAGCGACATTGTTCCCCGGTTGAATCTCTCCGGAACAAACAAGTAATGAAAGCACCTTTTTGCACCATGCAGGCAAAAAATAAAATAGCAGAAAATTACAGGCAAAAGCTTGACGAGCTGCCCTTTAGTTACGAGCTAATGCAAATTGAAACCACTTACGGCGATACGAATATTATTATAACAGGTTCAGCGAATAAACCTGCGCTTGTTCTTCCAGCCGGCACTGATTCAGTCATTTCTTTTACAATGGCAATAACCATAGAACTGGCAAATGATTTTCGGATTTATTGGATTGATTTTCCACCACGATCCAATCAGGGCACAGAATTTCAATTGAAGTTTGAAGACGACTCGTATGGCGAATGGATGTTCGAAATTTTATCACGCTTAAATGTACATAATGCAGTTTTGGCAGGTATTGAGTTTGGTGGTTTTATTGCTTTAAAAACCCTAACATTCGACGAAAAACGGATTGCCCGGGTCTTCTTAATTACACCGGCAGGAATCGTTAAACCCAGTCGGTTCAGGTATTTTTCCAAAGTGCTTTTTTCAGTAATAAAATTCAGAATACTCAGAAAAGAAAAGCTGACTATGGACATGTTCCGAATCCCCTTAATTTCAGAAATTGAAGCCGTGAAAATTCAAACCCCATTGTACATTTTTACTGCTGAAGATGATCAATTCTACCCGGCAAACCGATTACGAAAAAGGGCAAAAAAATTATTCCGATCTTTAAAGGATGTACATCTTCTAAATGAAGGCACAACCAAAGCTGCCATCAACATATATAACAGCGGCACAACCCGAAACAAGATTATCGAGACCATTCTAAAAAATGAATTATAAAATAACACTCAAAAGAAATGAAGAAAATAGCCATAGCCGGCGCTACCGGATATTTGGGCAAATTTCTGGTTGAGCAATTAATCGAATCAAATACCGAAGGAATTGCACTGGCACGAAACACCGAAAAACTGGCCGCTTTTAATAGTGAGTACTTACAGAAAGTAAAAGCAGAATTTACGCAGCCTGAATCGTTAAAAGGGTTGCTTAGTGAAGTTGATACGGTTATTTCAACAGTGGGAATAACACGCCAGAAAGATGGACTTACCTATATGAATGTTGACTACCAGGCAAACAAAAACCTGTTAACTGAAGCAATAAAATCAGGTGTAAGGAAATTCATTTATATATCGGTTCTGAACGGACAAAATATGCGGCAACTGAAAATTTGTGAAGCAAAGGAACGATTTGTTGACGAGCTTAAAAATTCGGGAATTGACTATACCATTATCCGGCCCACAGGATTTTTCTCGGATATGAAAGACTTTCTGAACATGGCAAAAAAAGGCTGCGTTTACCTTTTTGGAGACGGTAATAAAAAACTAAACCCAATACACGGTGCCGATCTTGCAAAAGTGTGTTTCAATGCCATAAAAGCAAACAAAACAGAACTAGAAGTTGGTGGCCCTGAAATCTATTCGCACAACCAAATTGCCGAAATGGCTTTACATGCCAGCGGGAAAAAGATTAAAATCGTGCACCTCCCCGATATCTTACGAAAAGCTGGTATTCGCTGTATGCGTATCTTTTTCTCACAAAAAACTTACGGCCCTGTCGAGTTTTTCCTAACCGCCATGGGGTTCAACATGGTTGCTCCAAAATTTGGCACACATAAACTTATTGATTGCTTTTATGTTTCAGTCAGGTAGATGCCTCAACTTTAAAATCATCAACTATGAATATCCCGGATAAAAACAAAACATTTCCACTCGCCCACTACAATCGCTTGTGTTTCCTGAAAAACATCATCAAAAATCCGAATATTATTGTGGGCGATTATACCTATTACGACGATTTTGAAGATGTAAACAACTTTGAAAAAAATGTGAAATACCATTTCGATTTTGTGGGCGACAAACTTATCATCGGCAAGTTTTGTATGATTGCATCCGGCGCCAAATTTATTATGAATGGCGGAAACCACCTTACAGACGCTATTTCTACTTACCCGTTTTCCATATTCGGAAAAGATTGGGCAAATGCAATGGAAGGAAAAACATTTCCGTATAAAGGCGACACCGAAATTGGCAACGATGTTTGGATTGGAAGCAATTCAACAATAATGCCTGGAGTAAAAATCGGCGACGGGGCAATTATTGCAACAAATTCAACCGTAACAAAAAATGTTGAACCTTACACCATTGTTGGAGGAAATCCTGCCAGGCCAATTCGTAAACGTTTTTCGGAAGAACAAATTGAAATGTTACTGAAACTCAAGTGGTGGAACTGGGATATTGAAAAAATTACTCAATCGGTGCAAATCCTTGGCGGAACTAATATTGACGAACTTAGTAAACTGTTAAACAAATGAAAAATATACTGGTAACTTTAATCGTAACTGCTTTCGCTTTTCAGGTTCTCGCCCAGAAAATGGATAACCATTTATGGCTACAAGACCTGGAAGCTTATAAAACCGGATTAGAGCAAAAACACATTAACGTTTACAACAAAATTTCTGATACTGAGTTTGATTTAGAGTTGGAAATAATCAAATCTTCGATCGGCAATAAAACCGATTTTCAGCTTGTAATGGATTTGATGCGATTGACGCGAAAAATTGGCGACGGCCATACGGCAATTTCCTTAAGCAATATTTAAACTCATAATTTCCCTTTCGAAATAAAACAATTGAATTAGGCATTTTGTATATACATTCAAAATCGCTAAATTCAATAGATTTATTTATTCAAATAACCTATCAAAGTGATTATCCAAATGCTTCCGCATACCTTCTCTGAATTTTTTTGGGCTTCCGGTTTTTAGTACTTCAACCAACTGTTTATGTGAAACGTGTTTTTTCTTTTTTAGCGGTCGGTTTATCAACCCACTATCGTAAACATAATTAAAAGCAGGCAGCAAAATCGTTTGAAAATTCATTAAGGTGTAATTATTTGTTATTTGGTACAGCTTACCATGAAATTTAACTTCGTGGTCGATATCAAATAACACTTCACGTGTTGATTCCGGTTCAGAGTTTGTAATATTCTCCAGCTCCCGGATATCTTTATCAGTAATATTTCTAAAAATAGAGTCCGCCATTCCTATCTCTAGAATCAATCGAATCTCAAATATATTCTTAAGCGTTTCGTCATCAAGAATTTTGGGAATCATCGATTTTTGCAAAACTTGTGCAAGGTTTGGGCTTGTTAACACTGTTCCTTTGTGTTTAATAGAATCTACCAGGCCCATTGTCTTCAGCCGTGTTAACGACTCGCGTATCACCGTTCGGCTTACCCCCATCGCATTGGCTAATTCCATTTCTTTGGGAATCATATCTCCGGTTTTCAATCCCCGGTTAACAAAAATCTCCATCAACTGCATTTCCACACGATCAACCAGACTGCTGTTATCAACTGTCTTTATCTGATTTATCAAGTTATTTTCTGCCATATTGTAATTATAACACTATAAAAATTAAAAACATACAAATGTTGTAAAACCTTTTGAAATTTAAAACAAAAATATATATTTGCCTGCATTATGTCATACATAAAGCATTTAAAATCGTTCTGTGAAAAAAATAAATATTAAAAATGTGTTATTCGGACAAGGTTCTGCCCCGGCAGACTAAGTGATGATAACAAAATATGAATCAAACATTTAAAACAATCACTTATGAGAAAATTGACAAAGAGAGGGCTTAAGATGAAAAGATGGCTCTTTAATTCTAAGGGAATTTTTCTTGCAATGCTGTGCTTAGCATTTATTCAAATGCAAAGTTTTGCACAAACTCAAACCGTTACAGGAAAAGTAACCGCTGACAATGGCGAATTATTGCCAGGTGTTTCCATTGTTCTGGTTGGAACTACAACAGGAACAATAACCGACATCGATGGAGAATTTAGCATTGAAGTTCCTTCTGACGAATCAGAATTGATGTTTTCAATGATTGGGTTTACATCTCAATCCGTTCAGGTTGCCGGCAGACAATTCTTAACTGTTGTACTTGAAACAGAAACAACAGCATTAGATGAAGTTGTTGTAACGGGATACTCTACTCAATCCCGCGCTGAGATGACGACATCAATTGCCAAGCTCGACACAAAGGTGCTGGAAAGTGTACCGCGCTCAAATGCAGCCACTGCGCTACAAGGAACAATTGCAGGACTTAAAGTTACGCAAACTACCGGGCAACCGGGATCAACTCCAAGTCTTGTTGTTCGTGGTGGTACTAGTTTCGACGGCACCGGAAGTCCGCTTATCTTAATTGACGGCGTTCCCGGTTCTTTCTATGCATTAAACTCCGACGATATTGAATCGATGGAGGTACTTAAAGATGCTGCGTCAACCGCCATTTATGGTGCGCGTGCTGCAAACGGAGTAATTTTGGTTACCACTAAAAAAGGTAAAGTTGGAAAATCGAATATCAACTTCAGGGCAAAATTTACTTCAAATCAACGTCGTGAAGATCCTATGGAATATTTGAATGCAGCCGATTACGTGAAGTTCAATCGTCTGGGTGTTCGTGCTGCGCAGGAAGTGATGGGGTACAATTGGTTAGATGTGTTCCTAACCGGTGGCCATGCTGCCGCTACAGGTAATAACACCACTAATTCCATTTATACCACAATGGTTCTCACCGATGAAAACAGGTATCTATTAAATTATGAAGGATGGCAATCCATTGAAGATCCTATTAATCCGGGAACTCAACTGATTTTTATGGATAACCAGATGAATGAATTATTCTATCAGGATAGTTATTCTCAGGATTACAGTTTGTCATTCGATGGTGGTAATGATAAAGGCACCTATTATTTGGGACTTGGTTATATGGATGATAATGGTCTTGTGTATGGATCTTCTTTTGAACGTGTTTCCGGAACTTTTAATGCTTCATACAAAATAACGGATAACCTAAAAGTTTCATCAAATTTAATCTATTCTCATTCAAAAAGAGATCTTCCTTATGACAGCGATTATAACCTGTTCCAACGTACAGCAGGTTTAGCTCCAACTTCAAGAATATATAATAATAATCCTGACGGAAGTTTGTCAACAGAATACCAACCTGGAACATATCTCGGATTTGGGAACCCTCTGTATTACCAGGATAAGTTCATCAGAAATAACCTGGAAGAAAGACTTACAGGATCAGTTCAATTTGATTATAAATTTCTGAATGATTTTAGTTTAACTGTTCGCGGAAGCCATTTCTCGGTAAATAATTCAAACGAATCTTTTAATAAGGCTTATCTGAATTCGGGTAGTTTACGCACCGAAAGAAGTGCATCGGCATCGCACACACGCACGCTGCGCGACCAGGTTACTGCCTTATTAAATTACAAGAAGTCGTTTAATTCGCATAATATTACTGCGCTGGTTGGTACTGAATACTTTAAGGAAAAATACTTTACATTCAGTGCAGCTACACGCCTTTCACCAACCGACCTTATTTATACCATGAATGTTGGTTCTGAAGCAAACGGTGTACCTTATTCGTACAAAACCGGATATGAGATTGCTTCTGTTTTCGGCCAGGTTAATTATGATTTCGATTACAAATACTTACTTGGTTTTACGTTCCGAAATGATGGAACATCACGTTTGGGAAATAACAAATATGATTTCTTCCCCGGGGTATCGGCAGGATGGAACATTCACAACGAAGACTTCTTCGCTACCTCAAAAATTAAAGATGTTGTTAGTAAAATTAAACCTCGTTTAAGCTACGGTGTAAATGGAAACATCGACGTATTAAGCAATTTTGGAGTATTCGGTACTTATGCTAAAACGGCCATTTACGATACCCAATCGGGTTATGCCAACACAAATCTTCCACTTCTCGATTTGAAATGGGAACGTTCAACCACTTTTAACATGGGTGTTGATGTTGGTTTCTACAACGACAGGGTTACTGTAATTGCCGATTATTTTATTCGCGATGTTAAAGACAAACTTGCCGGACTTACTTTGCCATTATGGACAGGTTTCTCATCAATTACAACCAACAACGGTACGCTTCAAAACAAAGGGTTGGAATTGCAGGTTAATGCTGATGTGATTAAAACTAACGATTTTAAATGGAATGTTGGCTTAACTTACTATTCGGTTAAAAACTATGCAAAATCGCTTCCTGAAAATGGGGTTGAAAAGAACCGTCAGGGCGGTACCGAAATTTACGATCCTAAAACGGGTGGTACAAAATACGTTGGCGGATTGCAGGAAGGTGAAAGAGTTGGTTACGACGTAATTACTGCCTATGTATTTGATGGCGTTTACCAGACTCAGGCCGACATTGATGCGGATGCCGGAAGAGTAGTTGAGTTTGCCACCCAAAAAGACACTCGCTTCCTGGGAGATACACGTTGGAAAGATTTGAATGGTGATAATGTAATCAACTATCTTGATCGTGTTGTTATCGGACGCAGAACTCCTGATTTTACTGGTGGTTTAACAACCGAACTGAATTACAAGAATTTTAGCCTGTTTATGAAATCCGACTTTGCCATCGGTCATTATATCATCAATGGTCGCCGGGTAAAAGGTATTGCACAAACACAGGGTAACCAAAACGGACCGGCAGAAATTGCTGATTCGTGGACACCGGAAAACCCAACATCAAATGTACCTATCTTTACTTTGGTTGACCGCCAAAGAAACCACATGGCAGCAGGTGGCGACCAGGGATCGATGACCAGCAGTAGCTCCCGCATGTGGGAAAAAGGCGATTACCTGGCATTACGCGAAGTAACATTGAGTTATGATCTTGACGGAAAAATTGCAAACAATGTTTTTCAAAATGTCCGACTTTACGTAAGTGGCTCGAATTTAGCCTACTTTAACGGATTCTCAGGTAGTACTCCTGAAGAATCATCATCGGGTATCGATAGTGGAAGATTCCCTCTTCCGCGAACTTATACGCTTGGTTTGAATGTAACATTTTAAGAAATTACAATTATGAAGAAATATATTCTATTATTTATATCAATTGTATTCCTGATGTCCTGCGACCTGGACATGAAACCGGAGAGTGATTTAACTTATAATGGATTTTGGGATACAGAAGAAGCAGTAAAAGCTGCACATGTAGGTATTTACGCCAATTACCGGAATTATACCTATACGCAATGGCAAATGGGCGAAGTTCGTTCTGATATATGGGGAGGAAATACTTTTGCCAACTCGCCAAGTGATGTTGATTTGATGGCAAACAACATTAGTTCTACACTGGTTTACTTTGGCAACTGGGCAAATTTTTATGGTTTGTTGCATTACATCAACGATTTCATTCAAAGTGCTCCGAATGTAGAATTTAGTAATGAAGCAGAACTAAACCACATGTTAGGTCAGGTTTATGGATTACGTGCTCAGATTTACTATACAATGTTAAAAGCCTGGGGCGATGTACCCATTAACACTGAACCACTTTTGGAGGTTGATCTTTTGGCATTGAAAAAACCACGCTCGCCAAAAACAGAGGTTATGCAACAAGTTAAAAGCGATATCGAAAAATCGCTGGAATACTTTGGCAGCGATAACAGCTTGTGGCTGGGTAAACAAACCTACTGGTCGAAAGCAGCAACGCTAGCGCTTAAAGGCGATGCCTATATCTGGTCAGGTAAAGTTCTTGGTGGAGGTAATGCCGATTTTACTGCAGCTAAAACAGCCCTTCAGCAAATTGATGGTTTCGACCTTGTTGACTACAGTAATCTTTGGGGACAAGAGAATGAGAACAACGCTGAGTTTATATTCACCATTGATTATCAGAAGGATCAGGCAGGAAATTTCTATGGAAATTACTTTACTACCCGAGCCGTAGATTTGGCTCCTTTATTTGATGAAAACAGTAATTCAATGAGTGATTTTGTAGTGAATGGATTAAGCCGTTACGGCGCATCGGAAAAAACCTTGCTTCTTTTAGATGATCCGCAAGATCAACGACGCAATACTTTTATCCGTATTTACGACGATGGAAACACACATGTGCCTTTCCAGGCCGGTGATCCAAATTATCAGGGCTCAATCATGAAAAAATTCCTGGGTATTATTGGTGATGATGGTACACGCGAGAGCTACAACAATGTACCGGTATATCGATATGCCGATGTATTGCTTCTGCTGGCCGAAGCCAAAAATAATCTTGGTGAAGATCCATCAGCAGAAGTTAATGCCGTAAGAGCCCGTGCCTATGGCGATAACTTTGCAGGTCACGAGTTTACAAATGGTTCGCAGGAACAAAATGCACAGGCTATTCTCGACGAACGCTACAAAGAGTTTATTGGCGAAGGTAAAAGATGGTGGGACCTTGTAAGAGCCGGAGAATCTTATGTTTTCAACGAAGTAGCTTCTCTTGATGCTTCTGAAGCTTATAAGATATATTATTCGATTTCAGAAAGTATGCTTGCAAACGACTCGGAATTAACACAAACAAGTGGTTATTAAATAGCATTTTCGCATAGATTTAGTTTAGTTATGAAATCCGGTCAGGGGCAATGATGCCCCTGACCTTAGATTTCGATAATTACCGATTAGTCTTTATAATTGCTCAACAATAAATAAATTAAGATGCAACAAGCATATCAAACATATTTCATCCGCGAGGATAATTTTTTTAGTGCGAGTTTCATCTTTTACCTTTGAAATCAAACAATTTAACAAAATGAAAAATTACCTGCTTATTCTACTAGCCGTATGCGGAATGTACATCTCCGGATGTACCCCAAAAATCCAGAACGAAATAGAAGGCGCAACCAACGCTTCTGTCAGTCAAAAAAGAGTTCCGCTATTTTTGGACCGCGAAAATCCCGAAGTTTTTCAACTAAATCTCGGCATTGAGCAGGGCATTACTTTCAACCTTAAAAACATTACCCTCGTACTTACCGAAGGCAGTAACGCTGAAATGCTGAAATCACTTAGTGCGAAATGGACTGCTGCTTTTAGCAACGACACCATAACTACAAATTATGCAACAGACTTTCTTCTTGCCGGTAATGAAATAGTACTTGAAGGCGATGCAGTACTTACCTCCGGAAACCATACCCTGGCTATTCAGTTTCAGGTGAAAGATGATGCCGTATTAACACAGCATTTTTCAGTTGAAAAAGCCATTTTAACATTGGGCAACGAACGCCTGGCCATCGACGTTGAGCAGCCTTTTGCTTTCCGTCCCGCAAAGGTGGTACGCGCTGCCGGTCAGGACAATTGCGACACTTACCGCATTCCCGGATTAGTTACAACCGACAAAGGAACGCTGATTGCCGTTTACGATAACCGCTACAACAACAGCAAAGATTTACAGGAAGACATTGATATAGGTATGAGCCGAAGTACCGATGGCGGACAAACCTGGGAACCCATGAAAGTAATTATGGATATGGGCGAATGGGGCGGTTTGCCGCAGGAGTTAAATGGCATTGGCGATCCCAGCGTGTTGTACGATCCTGTAAACCACACCATTTGGGTAGCCGCAGTTTGGATGAACGGATTCGACAAAAGTCAAATGGGCTGGTGGGCTTCAAAACCCGGAATGTCGCCCGAGGAAACCGGCCAGTTTATGCTGGTAAAAAGTACCGACGACGGATTAACCTGGTCGGAGCCAATTAATATTACCGAACAAATTAAAGACCCGGCGTGGCAGTACCTGCTGCAAGGCCCCGGAAAAGGAATTACACTGGCAGACGGAACCCTGGTGTTCCCGGCACAGTTTAAAGCCGAACTGGACGAAAAAGCAATTGATGGCGGCCCTTACACGCCACATTCTACACTGATATACAGCAAAGACGGCGGCGAAACATGGACCATTGGAACAGGTGCCAAAACAAATACGACCGAAGCACAGGTGGTAGAATTAAGCGATGGCAGCCTGATGCTGAACATGCGCGACGACCGCAACCGAAAAGATAAATCGGAAACAAACGGTCGTGCCGTTGCCATTACAAAAGACCTTGGTAAAACCTGGGAGATCCATCCTTCGTCGAATTCGGCACTGCAGGAACCGAATTGTATGGCCAGTTTGATTGCTACTGATTTAACCTTCGATGGAGCAGACAAACGAGTGCTGTTCTTTTCAAACCCAAATAACAAAAATCATCGTACCAACATGACCATAAAAGCCAGCCTCGATGAAGGAATCACCTGGCCCGAAGCCGCTCAGGTAGAACTTAACGAAGCCGGTGGCTTTGGCTATTCGTGCATGACTATGATTGATGACGAAACCGTTGGGATTCTGTATGAAGGGGTAAAAGAACTTTATTTTCAGAGCATTCCTGTTGCGGATATTTTACAACAATAAAAAGTTAATGCCTCAATGAACTTAAACCGAAAATATTACCCATACCTTACAATTCTATTAGTTGTTGGAATACTCTTTTCATGCAGGAGTAAAAATGATTTTACTCCTGCTTTAATCCCCATGCCACAACAAGTGGAATGGCGCACGCAACAGTTTAACCTGGCCGACAGCAGCCAGTGTTTTGTGCAGCGCATTGTTCCCGAAATCCCCGAAGTTCAACTGAATAATAACGAGGCTTATCGATTAAGCGTTTCAGCCGATTCGGTGATTCTGGAAGCCACAAGCGAAACCGGAATTTACCGCGGCCTGCAAACTGTAAAACAGCTGGTTTTCGAAAAAAATGGAAAACGTTATCTGAAAGGCTGTGCCATTATTGACTGGCCGGCTTTTCGCATTCGTGGTTTTATGCAGGATGTGGGCCGGAATTTCCAGCCCTTGGATATGCTGAAAGAGCAAATCGATGTATTGGCAGCCTACAAGTATAACGTGTTTCATTTTCACATGACCGAAAATCCGGGTTGGCGTCTGGAGAGCAAAATCTATCCGCAGTTGAACGCGGCGGAAAGTATGACACGTGAAAAAGGAAAATTCTACACTCAGGAAGATTTTAAAGAACTGGTGGCTTACTGTCAGGAACGAAAAATTACGCTCATTCCCGAGTTCGACATTCCCGGGCACAGTGCTGCTTTCCGCAAAGCAATGGGCTTTGAAACCATGAGCGATCCGCATGTACAGCCGGTTTTAATCAACCTGGTTGACGAATTGTGCAGCCTGGCTCCGGCAGAGGTTATGCCTTACATTCATTTGGGAACCGATGAGGTATGGCACGACTACGAAAGACCGGCGCCAACGCTTTTGCCGGCGCTGCTTGAGCGGGTAACGCAACACCATGGCCGCGAACTCATTGTTTGGCGTCCGGGGCAGCATATCGAAGGAGATTCGGTTTCCATTACGCAATTGTGGTCGTCGAACGGGCATCCGAAACCGGGGCACCGTTATATCGATTGCCGCTTAAACTATGTCAACCATCTCGATCCACTGTCGGGCATCACTCAGTTGTACTTCGACCACATTAACGGCGCTGCCCACGGCGATTCGCTGCGAATGGGAGGCATTTTCTGTTGCTGGAACGACAACAACGTAAACGAGGCTTACGACATTCTGGTGCAAAATCCGGTGTATCCGGGAATTGTTACCTACGCCGAAACTTCGTGGACCGGCCAGAAAACCGATTTTGGCGAGAACTATCTGGCTATACTGCCGGAAAAAGGAAGTGAATTATTCAATGAATTCAGTGCATTTGAAGAGCGGTTGATCGAACACCGCGATAAATATTTCGCTGGCAAACCTTTCCCTTATGTGAAACAAACAAACACGAAGTGGAAGGTGCTGGGGCCGATAGCGAATGGTGGCGATATTAATGCTGCGTTTTCGGTGGAAGATACCTTGCAGGAAACGTACCAAATTGATACGGCCACTTACACCTGGCAGGGGCCTTTTGTTGGCGGCACCATTCAATTGACACACTACTTTGGCTATCCGTCATATTTCCCCCGGGAAGAGGGAACCTATTACGCGTACACCCAAATTTGGTCGCCACAGGAGCAAACGGTTGGAGCCTGGATCGGATTTCACGACTGGTCGCGCTCGGCAGGCCGCCGGGGAGGCCCGTTTCCGCAAAATGGCGAATGGCACAATACCCATCCGAAAGCCTGGCTGAATGGCGAACTGATTGCCGCGCCAAAATGGAATAAACCGGGACTGGCCAGCAACACCGAAGAAATTCCATTCACCGACGAAAATTACTTTTTCAGAAAGCCGGCTTCCATTCACCTGAAAAAAGGTTGGAACAAAGTGCTGCTCAAAATTCCGGTGAAAAAAGATACATGGAAACGTATGTTCACTTTTGTGCCCGTGCAGGATGATAATGGAACCATAAAAGAAGTTGAAGGCCTGAAGTTTTCAGCTGAAATAAAATAAACAATTCAGCAAATGAAATTACAAAAAATAGTACTGTTGGTTATTTTGGCGATGCTCCTGACGGGTATCGGCCGAAATGCGGATGCTATTTCATCACACCAAAATGTAGAAAAGAAAATAAAAGTAGCCTGTGTGGGGAATTCAGTAACACGCGGCTATTTGCTGAAAAATCCAGAGCGCGATTCGTATCCCTCGCAGTTACAGCGTTTGTTGGGCGATGCTTACGAGGTGCAAAACTTCGGGCACAGCGGAGCCACGCTTTTAACCAAAGGGCACCGTCCGTATATGGAAATGCCCGAGTATCCCGAGGCCCTGAAATTTGATGCCGACATTATCATTATTCATCTTGGTTTGAACGATACCGACCCGCGGAACTGGCCCAATTACCGCGATGAGTTTGTGCCGGATTATATGGCGCTGATCGATTCGTTTCGCACGCACAATTCCAGCAATCCACAGGTGTTCGTTTGCAAAATGACTCCTATTTTTAATACGCACCCGCGTTTTAAATCCGGCACCCGCGACTGGTTCTGGCAAATTCAGGATGCCATCGAACAAGTGGCAAAAAACAGCAAAACGGGTTTAATCGATTTGCACCCGGCGTTGTACGGCCGCCCCGAGTTATTTCCCGATGCCCTTCACCCAAATGTGGAAGGAGCCGGAATTTTAGCGCAAACCGTTTACGAAAATATTACGGGCGATTTTGGCGGATTGAGCCTGGCGCCGGTTTTTATGAACCACATGGTACTGCAGCAAAAGCAGCCCATTCCGGTGTTCGGAAAAGCCAACAGCGGAACCAAACTTACGCTGACTTTTGCCGGGCAAAAAAGAACGTTTACCGCCAACGAACATGGCGAATGGTCGGTAACTTTTGATGCCGTTGCTGCCGGGGGACCTTACGAGCTGAAAGTAACTTCCGATTCTGAGGAATCCATTACGTTTAACGATATTTTAGTGGGCGAAGTGTGGGTTTGTGCCGGACAGTCGAACATGGAATTCCAGATGCAGCAGGCGAACGATGCTTCAACGCTGATTGACAATGCGGCAGACTTTACCAATCTTCGCCTCTACAAGTTAAAAGACCTTGCCCGTACCGATAATAAAAACTGGGACTCTACCACGCTGGTAAAAGTAAATCAACTTGATTTTTTTGATGGCGAATGGAAGCGCAGCAATTCCGGTGATGCAGCCACATTCTCGGCAATTGGCTATACGTTTGGCCGACTGTTGAATGAAAAACTGGATGTTCCGGTTGGACTGATACAACTCAGCGTTGGAGGCGCACCGGCCGAAGCGTTTACCGACCTCAAAACGCTGGAGTTCGACCCGTACATGGTGGATGTACTGAACAACTGGAAACACAACGATTTTATACAGGGCTGGTGCCGCGAGCGGGCAGCTACCAACATTGCACTGGCCGAAAACAAACTGCAGCGTCATCCCTACGAGCCGGCATACATATACGAAGCCGGTATGTCATTCGTGCAAGGAATTCCGGTGGCCGGAGTCATCTGGTACCAGGGCGAGTCGAATGCCCACAATGCTGAACATTTCAGGCATGCTTTTTCGGCGCTGGTAAAATCGTGGCGCTCGGCGTTTAACGATGCAGAAATGCCTTTCTATTTTGCACAGTTATCAAGTATCAACCGTCCGTCGTGGCCATATTTCCGCGAAACACAACGGGAGCTGGCGCTTACTATTCCCAACACAGCGATGGTGGTAACGAGCGATTTGGGCGATTCGCTGGATGTGCATCCGAAGCATAAAATCGAAATTGGCGAACGTTTTGCCAACCTGGCTTTATCGCGCAATTATGGGATGCAAGACGTTCCGGATGGTGGCCCGCAAATCAGCACGGTAACGCAGGAAAATGGAAAAGTAATACTTTCATTTTCGCAGGCAGCGCAGTTAAAAACTTCGGATGGTGAAGCGCTTCGCGAGCTTGAAGTGGCCGGAACAGATGGTCTTTTTCATCCGGTTGTGGCAACGCTGAAAGACAATAAAATCATTATCGATTCAAAAGATAAAATAATAGAACAGGTTCGTTACGGCTGGAAACCTTTTTCCAGGGGCAACCTGGTAAACGAAAACGGCTGGCCGGCCTCAACTTTTTGCGTTGAATGCCCGGATTCGTGCCCCACTAAAACAAAATAATATGCCAAACCTGAAAGTCATAACAATCATCTTTTTTGCCTTTTGTTTCTTACCTCAAGTAAAGGCACAGGAAACAAAAAAGGCATTTCAATCGACGTATTACGAACAGCGGCGAACGCTGTTTGAAAGTCTTCCAAATACCAAAAAAGAAATCATTTTTCTGGGAAACAGCATAACAGACGGTAGCGAATGGGCCGAGCTTTTTCAGAATAAAAGAATAAAAAACCGCGGCATTAGCGGCGATGTCACCGAAGGAGTGTTGTTTCGTTTGAATGAAGTAACCAAGTCGAAACCGACAAAAGTGTTTCTGTTAATCGGTATAAACGACCTGGCAAGGGGAATTTCGAAAGACACCGTTTTTAACAACATCTGCAGAATTGCGGAGCAGATTAAAACCGATTCGCCAAAAACACAGCTTTACCTGCAGAGCATTTTACCTGTAAATCCCGAATTCGGGAAATTTGCCGGGCATTGTTCAAAAACTGAGGAGATAATCTGGATTAACAAACACCTGAAAGACTGGAGCGCCGAAAACAATGTTCGCTTTGTGGATTTGTTCGCGGCATTTAAAAACGACAGCAACAACTGGATGAATCCGATTTATACCAACGACGGATTGCACCTGAAAGGCGAAGGCTACCGGGTTTGGGCAAAAACAATAAAAAGACATTTATAGACCATGAAATTGGTTAGTAATAAAATAAAAGACAATAATTATGAGTATAACAATTAGTAAATTCGAAGGCTTAGTAGCTGCTCCGTTTACACCAATGGACAAAAGCGGAGAAGTAGTGTATGAAAAAATTTCGGCCTATGCCGAATTGTTGGACAAAAACAAGGTAGTTGGCGCATTTATAAACGGTTCTACGGGCGAAGGTGTTGCCCTGAGCCAGAAAGAAAAAATGAAAACTACCGAAGCGTGGGTAAAAGCAACGTCGGATAAAAAACAGCTTAAAACCATTAACCTGGTTGGTGGCACATCGTACCAGGAGTGTATCGAGAATGCACAACATTCGGCCGAGGCAGGTATTGATGCCATTGCTTTGCTGGCACCGTATTATTTTAAACCGGGAGCTGCCGGTCAGTTGGCCGAGTTTTGCGCAAAAGTTGCCGAAGCCGTACCCAATATGCCGGTGTATTTTTACCACATTCCGGTGTTAACAGGCTGTAATGTGTCGATGTTCGACTTTGTACAGGAAGCCGATTCAATGATTCCTAACTTAGTTGGAATTAAGTACACACACGAAGATTTTATGGATTTCCAGAGCTGTATGAACTTTAAAAATGGTAAATACGATATGCTGTGGGGACGCGACGAAAACCTGCTGTCGGCATTGGTATTGGGAGCACGCGCCGGTGTTGGAAGTACCTTTAACTACGCAGCACCATTGTATTACCAGCTTATTGATGCTTTCGACAAGGGCGACCTGGACAAAGCACGTCAGTTGCAACAATTGTCGATCGACATGATTCGCCTGTTGGGCAAATACGGTGGTATTGCAACCGGAAAAGCCTACATGCGTTACATTGGTTTTGAATGCGGCGAATTCCGTTTGCCGATTAAAAATATGAGCAATGAAGCATACAAAGCGTTTGAAAAAGATGTTCAGAAATTACAAATGCAGGAACTTTTCAGCACCCTTTAAGCGAAAAGTAAACCTGATTTTATTACTCATGCTGGGAGGTATTATTTTACAATGCTCTCCCGGCGAAAAAAATACAACAATGAAAATCAATTGGGGAAGTTTGCCAGATATACCACCGGCCACCGGGCAGCAGGAACAAAAAGGGCTTGCAGGTGCTTTGGCCGGTGTATCTTCCGGGATGTTGATTGTTGCCGGAGGTTCCAATTTCCCGGATTCCTTTCCGTGGCAGGGAGGAACAAAAACCTATTACAACGATATTTTCGTTTTTAACCTGAACGAAAAGGATGCGGCATGGCAGGTGGCCGATAACAAACTTCCGCAGCCGTTGGCTTATTCAGCCTGTGTGTCGGTGAATGACGCTGTTATTTGCATTGGTGGCGAAAACGTGAACGGGCCTGTTTCCGATGTTTTAAAACTGAAGTTCGATCAGGGCGAAGTGCAAATCAGCAGCCTGCCCGATTTTCCCGTAGCCGTTTCAAATGGCGGCGCGGCAACTATAGGATCGGTGGTTTATGTGGCTGGAGGCTCAGGAAAAGATGGGAATATCTCGTCGTTGTATTGCGCCGATGTGGCCAAAGCTGATTTCCAATGGGAAGCACTTCCCGACATGCCCGGCCCATTATCCAATGCCGTGGTAGTAAGTCAGAACGACGGAAACGAAGATTGTATTTACGTTTTGGGAGGCCGCAACAGAGAGGGCGAGCTCAGCACATTTTTTAGTTCGGTGCTGAAATATTCACCTGCTAAAAAAGTATGGGAGCAGGTTGGCGATATCGCTCAGGATAAGAATAACCCGGTAACTCTAGCCGCCGGAACAGGCGCTGCTGTGGGGGAAAATCACATCCTGCTTTTTGGCGGCGATAATGGAACACTGTTCAACAAAACCGAGGCCTTTCTCAACGCTGTTGCTGCAGCCGAAACGCCCGGTGAAAAAGCGGAAATCAACAGCCGGAAAATTAAGCACCTGGAAAGCCATCCGGGATTTAGCAAGCAAGTATTTTTATACAATACGCTTAGCAACGAATGCCGGGAGACTGCCACATTGCCCTTCCCGGCACAGGTAACTACCCTGACGGTAAAATCGGGGAACCGGATATTTATTCCGAACGGAGAAATCCGCCCGGGTGTGCGCACTCCGAAAGTTACTTTCGCCGAAATTTCGGTTAACAAATAGAAATAATGGTTTAAACGGAAAGAGATGGATTTTAAAATTTTATCAGAACAATATAAGAACGAGCTGCTGAACAAAGTAGTTCCCTTTTGGGAGAACAATTCGCTCGACAAAGAATTTGGCGGTTATTTCACCTGCCTGAAACGCGACGGTGAAGTGTTTGATACCGATAAATTTATTTGGCTGCAAGCCCGCCAGGTATGGATGTTTGCCAAATTATACAACGAAGTAGAGCAAAAACCGGAATGGTTACAGATTGCGCTTGATGGTGCTGAATTTCTGCAGAAATACGGCCACGACGGCAAGCTGAACTGGTATTTTTCGCTTACCCGCGAAGGAAAACCGCTGGTGCAGCCTTACAATATTTTTTCCGATTGTTTTGCAACAATGGCTTTTGGACAGCTGAGCAAAGCCACCGGAAACGACGAGTTTGCTGCGATCTCAAAAGATACCTTTCAGAATATTTTAAAACGAAGCGACAACCCCAAAGGCGACTACAATAAACTGGTGCCCGGCACCCGCCCATTAAAAGGATTTTCGCTGCCCATGATTTTGTGTAACCTGGCGCTTGAAATCGAGCATTTGCTGGACCCCGAATTGGTAAACAGCACTGTGGAGAAAGTGTTGCACGAGGTGATGGAGGTGTTCTACCAGCCCGATTCGGGACTGATTCTGGAAAATGTAAATCCCGATGGAAGTTTTTCCGATTCGTTTGAAGGACGCCTGTTAAATCCGGGGCATGCCATCGAAGCCATGTGGTTTATCATGGACTTGTCGGAACGCTTGAAAAGGCCGGAGCTGGCACAAAAAGCGGTTGACATTGCATTGCGAACGCTGAAATACGGCTGGGACGAAAAATTCGGCGGTATTTTCTATTTCCTCGACATAAAAGGAAATCCGCCGCAACAGCTTGAATGGGACCAGAAACTCTGGTGGGTACACATCGAAACATTAATTACGCTGATTAAAGGCTATGCGCTTACCGGAAACGAAGAATGTTTGGCCTGGTTTGAAAAAGTACACGACTATTCGTGGGCGCATTTTGCCGACGCAGAATACGGCGAATGGTATGGCTACCTGAATCGTCAGGGAGAAGTGTTGCTGCCCTTAAAAGGCGGGAAATGGAAAGGTTGTTTCCATGTACCACGTGGCATGTTCCAGGTGTGGAAAACGCTGGAGAAACTGAATGAAAAATAAAAAAGCATGAGTAAACAGACGTATAATTTAGCAGCGAGCTGTTGGGCCGATGTGAAGGATGAAACATACGATGTAGCTATTCTTCCCTGGGGTGCTATTGAACCTCACAATTACCATTTGCCTTATGCAACCGACGTTTACGAGTCGGACGCAGTTGCTTTGGAAAGCGCCCGGCTTGCCTGGGAGGAAGGTGCCAGATCGGTTGTTCTTCCCGCAGTACCCTGGGGCGTTAATACCGGGCAGCTGGATTTGAAATTGTGTTTAAACATGATGCCATCTACGCAAATGCTTATCCTTAAGGACATGGTTGAAAACCTTATGCGCCATGGTATTAAAAAGCTGATTATTGTTAATAGCCACGGAGGTAATATTTTTACACCAATGATCAGAGAGCTATCGGTAACTCACCCGGAGGTTTTTATTTGTACGATTGACTGGTGGAAAGCTTTTAACGCAGAAGCGTATTTTGCCGAACCGGGAGATCACGCAGGGGAACTGGAAACAAGTGTAATGATGCACATCCAACCTGACTTGGTTTTACCAATAGAAATAGCCGGAGACGGGGCTTCAAAAACATTCAAAACGGAAGGTTTAAAGAAACGTTGGGCGTGGGCTCAACGGGAATGGACTTCAATTACGGAAAGTACCGGCGTTGGAAACCCGAAGCAAGCCAGTGCCGAAAAAGGCGAACAATTTTATAAAGATGTAACGAAGAAGATTGCAAAGTTTATCGCAGAACTTTCATCGGCTGATTTAAATGACATGTATGAATAATACCAGTTTTTTTACCTGATGAAAGCTGAAAAACAGACAGCAAAGGAAAATAAACCACTATGCCCTGAAAAGACATAGGTTTAGAATTGAATGAAATTAAAAATGAACAAAGAATAGGATATGAGTATAAAGTAATGAGTAGTGCGAGAAGAATACAGACACGAACAAGTTTCTCAATACTCAAATCTCTGTACTCAAATCTACTTCCTTTTAAAATGGAAATTTACAGAAACTAGAGTAGCTGCAATAAAATTGCAGGGTTTTAACCATTGACTAGAAAATAAATCAAAACGAATTAAAATGAATCAAATCAAAGAAAAATCATATTATCCCTGGGTAGTTGTAGGCCTGTTGTGGGTAGTAGCTTTATTGAACTATATGGATCGTCAGATGCTTTCAACCATGAAAGTATCGATGATGATCGACATTCAGGAACTGGAAACGGCCGAGAATTTTGGCCGCCTGATGGCAGTATTCCTGTGGATTTACGGATTGATGAGCCCGGTGGCCGGCATTATTGCCGACCGCGTGAATCGCAAGTGGCTGATTGTTGGCAGTCTGGCCGTTTGGTCGGGCGTAACCCTGTCGATGGGCTACTCCAGTAATTTCCAGGTGTTGTATGTTTTGCGCGCCATTATGGGCATTAGCGAAGCACTTTATATTCCTGCAGCACTGGCACTTATTGCCGACTACCACGAAGGACGCACCCGCTCGCTGGCCATTGGTATTCACATGACCGGTTTGTATTTGGGGCAGGCAGTTGGTGGCTTTGGTGCTACCGTGGCGCACGAGTTTTCGTGGCAAACCGCGTTCCATTCCTTTGGGTTGATTGGTATTGCTTACAGTCTTGTGCTTGTTTTTTTCCTGCGCGAGAAAAAAGATCGCTTTGCCAGTGCGCCGGCAACAAAAGAAACATCAGCTGTTAAAAGCGGTGGTTTTTCATCCATCACCAAAAGTTTAGGCATGCTGCTCGGAACCATCAGTTTTTGGGTGATTCTCTTTTATTTTGCAGCGCCAAGTTTCCCGGGGTGGGCAACAAAAAACTGGCTTCCAACCTTATTCTCCGAAAGCCTGGGCATGGACATGGCAAAAGCCGGACCGCTGGCCACCATTACCATTGCTGCCTCGTCGTTTATCGGGGTAATATCGGGAGGTATTTTGGCCGACCGCTGGATTGGTTTTAACGTGCGCGGGCGCATTTATACCGGCGCTATCGGACTTTCGCTGATGATTCCGGCCTTGCTCTTGCTTGGCATGGGACAAGGATTTGCCGGCATTATTGGTGGTGGCGTTTTGTTCGGAATTGGTTTTGGAATGTTCGATGCCAACAATATGCCCATTCTTTGTCAGTTTGTTTCGCCACGCCATCGTGCCGCGGGCTACGGACTGATGAACCTTACCGGGGTATTTGCAGGTGCGTTTGTTACCGAATTGCTTGGTAAATCAACCGATTCGGGCAACCTGGGCCGCGACATGGCTATGTTGGCCATTCCGGTTGCAGCCGCAGTTATTTTGCAGCTCCTGGTATTAAAACCAACCACAGCCAATAAGGAAAACGATTAGACTGCTACTGTTTTTTTTGACCGACGAAATAATTCACTTAAAAAACCTGAATGGGGAATTCAGAAGCAAGAAAGGCTTCAGGAGACTACCTCATTCAGGTTTTTTTATGCTATTTTCTGAGATTGGCAATCATCCCTATCGTTGGCCTGCACTAATTACCTTAACACTAAGGCAGATAATGCTTACTAGAAATAAGTTTATTTCGTAATGTAAAACAAAATTTATGAATTATAGGTGATCCAATATTTTTAGATCAATTTGGGTCACATGAAATTTCTGGGGGAGCATAAATTTTGTCATTTTCACTTTTTAACGATAAATGAACTCATAAGGAAGTCAATATATGGAATTAATAGGACTTCATAACTCTTTCTACCCTTTTGTTCCCGACGTAAAGTACGGGATTTCCCAAGCTTAACTGTCGACATTTTCCCTTATAAAGGGAAAACAGTTTTTTAGTAACCGGAAGAGGATTTGGTGCTGCTATTACAGTTTCCTAACAACAGGCTCTCCTCGTGAGGGGAGCTCCCGAAAGGCTGTATGTTTGTAAAAGTGCATAAGCATCCAAGTTTTGTAAATTAGTTTTTGCGAAACAAAAAAAGATGA
>NZ_FOHT01000013.1:0-130370 GCF_900111425.1 Draconibacterium orientale
GCTAAGGATTTAACCAGGAGAGGAAAACCTGCTGGCTCTGTATTGCCCGAAGGTATTATTTTGAAGAAATACAAATAGCTAATAATGAGCAAAATACTAAAAATAAAATTTGGATTACAACATAGAAGGGTGAGGGGTAACGGATTATAATTTTCTATTTTGAATAGCAAGTCTTTTACTGTTTTGCTTTATCCTTTTTGTCCCCGACGTAAAGTACGGGATTTGGCTGTGGCCGATTTTCAATTCGCAAGCTCAACTGTCGACATTTTCCCTTAAAAAGGGAAAACAGCTTTGTTGATTAGCCAGCAAAGTATTGATTTTGCTCCAGCAATATACTTAGCTTGTTTTTATCCGGCTCCTCTGATGAACTCTCGAGAAGGGGAGGGCGAAAGCTCTTCAAAACAAAAAAGCCCGGGGCTGTATGCGTAAAATCAATACAGCCCCGGGCTAGAATTTTGGAGTTTCCGGTTTCTTAATCAACCACAAACTTCACCCCAAACGAAAACATTGATGCGGTGAACGCCGAATCGCGATCGTATTTGTGGTATTTCAAATCGATGCTTTTTAAGCCCAGTTTCCAGATATGTCCTTTGGTAAACACATCGGTGTAGCTAATACCAAAACCGTAGTTGTTGGCCGAAAATTCCGACAGGTCGTAGTCCGAGGTGTAAAATTCCTCGGTAGATAAATGCTTGTTGTACGGCGCAAAATAGTCGGCAGCCGTTTGGTAGTAAAACCGGTACGACGGATACACCGTAAACTTATCGGTAATTTTTACCGGAATTTCCAGGCTTGCCGTGTGCGAAGTAATTCCCCAGTCGTCGGTGTAATAGCGGTAAAAGGTGCGCAGCGTTACCCGGTGGTTTACAAAATAGTTGAGGCGGGCCCCCAGTGCAATTTTAAAGCGCGAGTCGGGCAGGCGCTCCACGTCGTCGGCCAAATGGAAGTTTTCGTAAAAATAGTCCTCCTTGTCGGCAAAATATACGCGGTGGTATGGAGTGGAAAGCAATCCATCCTGCAGAATAAAATCGGCAGAAACATAAGCTGTCATTCGGCTCGAAAGGATTTGAGAAAGACCAATACTTGCCGAGTAGGAGTTTCGTCCTTTGCTCTGATGCTCGGTAAACGACGGTTCGTAACCCAGAACTATTAGTTCGAAGGTGCT
The DNA here is from genome assembly GCF_900111425.1 of Draconibacterium orientale. NCBI lineage: Bacteria > Pseudomonadati > Bacteroidota > Bacteroidia > Marinilabiliales > Prolixibacteraceae > Draconibacterium > Draconibacterium orientale. Next base: position 1,166 of record NZ_FOHT01000013.1, read on the forward strand.
GCCGTTAAAGTCGTCTTCGTCATCCATCATATAATCATCTTCATCCGGTTCATCATTCCCCGGAGGACGAAGTTCGATAGGGTAGATGAGGCTCCAGGTGTCGAGATAAACATTTGCGTTCAGCGATAATTCGGTGTTTTTCTCGTTGAATAACCAGGTACGGCCTGCGCCAAAACCAAATGAGGTGTAGTCAAATTCAGCCGAAACCGATAAGTTGGCATTCCACAGCCGGTTTCTATCGTCGGAGCTGTGGCTGTAACTTCCCACCACATTTCCCCATACATCCGATTTTGAGGCACCACTGCTGGCCACAAATGGATCGGCCGGCTGTTTGCCATCAAAAGGATTAATGTTACTCGACGAGGCCGAAGTGTAGGCCGAAATATTCGCGTTAATGGTCAGTACATCGTCGTCGTTCAACGGAACAGCTACAACAATTGTTGGCGAAAGATCTTGTAATTCTTCTGTTCCTTGGCCACCGGTAACAGCGGCATTCTCTCCGTCCTGCTCGTAATAGTTTAGCAGGAAATCTATCTCGGTATGTTCCAGTACACGTTTTTTGTATTCGCCCTGATTGTCGTCCTGGGCTTTTACAGCCAGCACTGAAACAAACAATATTAAACTAAATAAATATTTCATGTTTTAAATTCGATTTAATTGCAGCCGCATCCGCCACCGGTTTTACCTCCGTTTGCTCCCGATGCAGCTTCCCGGTACGATTGAAAAGTAGTTTGGAATTTGTCGATCTTGCGGTCGGCCAGTGCCATATCCGGATCGTTTATATTTACCTTCTCGTACTCTTTAAGCACTGTGCACGAACTGAAAAGCATCATGCCCAGTCCGGCGAGTAAAATGATTTTCTTCTTTAGCGTCATTCTGTTTCGATTTTAATATGATCTGATTGATGGATATTTCCTTTATCGTCAACGATTATACATTCTATTTGAGGCAGCTGGTTTATACGGTCGAGCCCTACCTCAATTCCCATTACAAAAATTGATGTTGCCAGTGCATCGGCCAGTTCGGCCATAGGCGCAAATACGGTTGCACTGATGATGCCGTGCGCCGGATAACCGGTTCGCGGATCGATGATGTGTGCGTAACGAATTCCGTTAAACTTCACATATTTTTCGTAGTCGCCGGAAGTAACCACCGCACCATTTTTTATAGGTAGAAGTGCAAAAGCCTTGTTTTTGTTCATCGGGTTGGTAATAGCCACTTTCCAGTAACTACCGTCGGGTTGTTTGCCCCAGGTATTCATATCGCCCGATGCGTTGATGATGCCAGCGCTCACTCCTTGGCTCATCAGCAATGCTTTGGCTTTGTCGGCAGCATAACCTTTACCAATGGCACCAAACCCGATCTTCATTCCTTGTTTTTTCAGGAAAACGGTTGAAGCTGTTTTATCCAAAACAATGTTCTGATAGCCGACCTTTGCCACCGATGCTGCAATGGTTTCTTCCGAAGGCATCCCGGTCATACTTCCATCGAAATGCCAGATGCGATCCATCGAAGCGTAGCTGATGTCGAAAGCACCATCGGTGAGTTCCGAAATACGAATGGCACGTTCGATCAGCGCAAAAAGTTCGGGCGATACTTTTACAGCCTGTATTCCTGCATTTTTATTTATCGCCGACGTTTCGGAGTTGACATCCCACGATGAGATCAGCTTTTCAATGCGCTGAATTTCAGTAATTGCCAGATCAATATAGCCGTTTCCTTCCTGTTCGTTGTTGGCAACAACGGTAATGTCGAAGCGGCTTCCCATAAGTTTTAGCGTTCGTTTATAAGGTTGCTGGCCAAAAACCGGCAGCCCCAATGTCGCTAAAACCAATAGTATTACCATGTGGCGAACCATTAGTTCACAAAGGTTTCAATATGTTTAATGTATTCGTTGGGCGAGAGTTTTTTGTAGCCCGTTTCGCCCAGCACCTTGCCGTTTTTATCCAACACTACCACCAGCGGGAAAAAACCTTTCTGATTGTACTTTTCGGCCAGTTGTTTGTTGGCTTTCACCTGTTCGCTGTCGGGCTGGTTCTTTTTTTGGCGCGGAAAATCGGCTTTATAAAGCACGAAATGTTTTGCCGAATAGATTTTAAATTCATCTGAATTCCAGATCTCGTTCTCCAGTTTCATGCACGGCGCACACCAATCCGATCCTGAAAATACAAGGATTACGGGTTTGTCTTCTGCTTGTGCCGTTTGTAATGATTGCTGAAAATCGCTTTGCCAGTTTTGACCAAACGAGATACCCGAAAAAATAAGGGTAAGTAGAAAAGTCAATGAGGCAATTTTTAAAATTAGTTGTTTGCTCATTGTTCTATATTATAAAGATTATCGAATCATGTGGATAATTCGATATGTATAACTGTTGATTTCCTAAAATGTTTTGTGAGATTGGAAATTTAACAGAATTTAAATGTCGAAGATCAGTGGGATAGAGCTAGTTCGAATCAATAATGCTGTTTCGTCATGCTGAATTTATTTCAGCATCTCAATTTTGAGAAAGATTCCGAAATAAATTCGGCATGACGGCCTGACTATGTTCAATTTACATGACATTAATCTTCCAATGGAATATTATTTTGGCCGTTAACAATAAGGTGAAACCCTAGCTGTTCTGCCTTGCCAACATCATTTTCGGCAATCCGGATTACAATTAAATTACCGGTAGAACATGAGCAAGCCAAACAAACCGGGCCTGAATAGTAATTGATTTTTTGAACCGAATAAACTGCAATGTTATTGTTTTCGAGATAGGCTGTTACAGCATGTCTATAATCGTCGGTGCCCTCGTAAAAGTCGTCCCAGCCATTCATGCATCCGGTTTCAACAATGTCCATTTCAATACCTTTTTCGTCGTTGCAGGCAGCAATAACAAATAGAAGTGCGGAAAGAATCAGGAGAATACGTTTCATAACTGCAGTTTGGGTTAAGATGGTTTTATACGATTAAAGGTTGCGTTGTTGGGGTTCGGTTACTTCGCCGGCTTTATAAAAACGTGTTGTAGGATAAGCAAATTGAATATCCGTTTCTTTATTGAATGCGGTAAGAATGTTTTGCCACAGTATATTTTCCGATCCGCGACGTTGCCGTGGATTGCACAGGTAGCGAATGGTTAAGCGCACGCCAAAGTCCATTACTCTGGTATATACAATTGGTGTGAGGTGCTTGTAATAAATCATATAGTTTTTACTGGCTTCCTGAATTTCTTTTTGTGCCTTAATGTGAATGTCTTTCGAATAATCGTGAATAATCGTGTCCAATATATCTTTGGCTTTTTCCCAGTTGCTTTCAAAAGTAACGTTCACTTTTATTTCGTTCCAGATGTACTCAAAACCGGTGCTGAAATTGGCCTGCGGCTCAAGGAAAACCTTGCCATTGGGCATATGAATAATGCGGCCTGTGCTTTGGTCGGCGTCAACCCAGTTCCCGATTTCGAGAATGGTAAACTGAAAAAGCCTGATATCGATAACATCGCCGGTGTGCGGGCCAACCTGCACGCGGTCGCCTACATGAAAAGGCTTACGAACTACAATAAAAAACCACCCGGCCAGGTTGGTCAGCGGGTCTTTCAAGGCAATGGCGATACCGGCGGTGAATAACCCGAGAAAAGTTCCGAATTCTTCAAAGGCATGGATCCAAACCGCACTAATCAATATTAATCCGGCAAAAGGAATGATAAACGAGAGGGTGCGTTTCCATGAGTAGCGGATTTTTACATTTTCTGTTTGCCGCCAAACAATACGCAGTATAAGCAGTCGAGTAATCGAAAGAAAGATCAGGATGATGATCGAGATAATTATTTTATGCTGGGTGGCAGCACTTAGTCCTGTTTGGTTGGTAATAAATTCGTTTATCTCTCTCATTTCTATCGCTATTAGCGTTTAGCAGAAGTTACGAAATATTTTGTTTTGTGCAGCAACACCTCTAAGAATGCATTATTCAATGGCTTTTTGTTCTTTCGAGTGAACAAACAAAATTGTACCCAAATCGTCGTAGCCGGCAAAAGTGTTTTCTTTTTCATGTTTTACCATTTCTTCGCGCAGCCCCACCAAAATTAAACCGGCATCTTTCGATGTTTTATTAATGATTGCCCGTGTACTTATTTCGTCGGTACGCTGAATGATTTTGATATTCTTTTCGGTAATCGGCATTCTGCCCGATAATACCAGCTTTTTCATTTCATCCTTCGATTGTTTTACTTCGTTTTCGTGGCAAACCACAAAAATTTCGATGCTCGCCTTTTTCAAATCGGGGTGGCCCAGAATTATAAAACTCAGTAGAATCATCAGGTTGGCATTTTCGGTGTCGAACGAATTGATCCATACGTGGATGCCATTCTGTATTTTCATCTTTTTTTGCGACGATGCCAGTACGCAAATATCAAAATCGCCACTGTTTACCAATGCGAAATTCTCGATTATTCTACCCAGATTAACGGGTTTTTCTTTGTTGTATTCAAAAATAACCATGTTATTCTCCATTCCTGCAACACCCGGAATTTGTATGGCTTGTGCAATTGCCGAGGTGTACGATGGCGAAATAATGGTATCGATGTAAACATAGCTTTCTTCATCTGCTTCATCAAGCATCAGGTTTAGCATATCATCCGCCTTTTCAACGGTTTTTGAGGAATAATACCCTTCGATGAGGTACAGGAAAGTTCCGAATCCGTATCTGTACGATATCCAGCTTAACAATTGAAAAGCGCGGTTGTTGTGCGTGGTTTTATCCGAAATACAAATGGCACTGGGGCGCCACTCGTTTTGTTTTACCATTTTTTTGCGTTTCTGTAAGTGTACCTGCAACTTCCGGTTCAGCTGAAAAAGCGAGTTGGCAAACAGCGATGCAAAATCTTTGCGGTTTTTGTGGTAGTGGTTAATGTACAGGTAAATTAGTGTCATGGCACCGGCTGACAGCAAAGCGTATGAGGTGCTGATTTTAAACATCACCCAAATAGATACCAGGAACCCAACCAGCGAAAGGTACCAGCGCGACCGGAAAGTGGGGCGGTACGATGGCGATGCTCCAAAATGATTCAGAAAAGAGATCAGGCACAGCGATCCGTAGGTAACCATAAAAAACATAGAAATGATTGAAGCAACGGCGTTAACATCACCAAGTGCCACAAAAACAAAAGCAATGGCCACGGTTACTATCGAGGCATTTTGAGGCTCGTTGTCGGCCGGGTTTGCTTTGCTCAGCCAGCGGTTAATTCGTTTCGATGGAAAAGCATGATCGAGTGCCAGCGCCTGCAACGTACGCGGAGCTACCATAACCGAACCTAATGCCGAAGAAATGGTGGATGCCGCCAAACCAAGCGGAACGATTACCGCCCCGGCAATGGCAATTTTACCCATTATCAACTGGTGTTCCGTTAAATCTTCGATGGAGGCCGACATAGTGAGTTTATAAACGATAAAAACGTAAAGTATCATGCCGGAAACCGTTGCCAGTACCGTTCCCATGGGAATGGATTTCGATGGGTTTTTTAAATCGCCCGATAAGCCAACTCCGGCCGTCATTCCGGTAAATGCCGGAAAAATAATGGCGAAAACCACAAAGAAATTCTCGAAGTTTCGAAACTGATCTTTTGAAAAAGTCAGATGAGCGGATTGCGAAAATTCTGTCGATCCGAGAAAGAACATAATGATGGAAATAAACAAAATAGCCACCACAAAATAAAGCGCTTTCACGCCTAAATTGGCTCCTTTTTTTATAATCAGAAGAGCCAGGCCGGCCATAACAGGCAAGCTGATAACCTGCCGCGGCAGAAGAATGTCGTATTTATCGGCCAGCAGGTTAAAAAGAAATTCAAATGCCTCGGTAAAAGCAATCACATAAAATGCCACACTAATGGCTTGCGAAAAGAAAAGTGCAATACCGATTGTTGCGCCAATATTCAAGCCAAACGAGCGCGAGATGATAAAGTATTCGCCGCCGCCTTCAACACGTTTGTTGGTGGCAATCTCGGAAATGGCAAGCGCCGTAGGAATGGTTACCAGGTGCCCGACGAAAATGATGAGGATTACACCCCAAAAGCCCAGCGTACCCACGGCATAACCAAAACGAAGAAATAAAATTGCGCCTAAAATGGTTGATATTGCTGTGAGAAATACCGGCGCTGTTCCAAACTTGTTGCTTTGTGTAGTCATAAATATTCGTTACAAATCTGCGTTCAAAAGATAGAATGTTTTTTGTTATTTATGCTAAACGAAATCAATATTCTGCATAAACAGCAAAACCTTTTTCTACCAGTTCATCGTTAAGTGTTTGCGCGTTGTCGGCCAAACGGATAACTCCAATATAACGGCCGAACTTACCCACATCCTTGTCGGTTTCAACAATCACTTCGTTGTCATTGTTCGCTATCCGCTCAATAACAAATGCTTTTGCTTTCATGCCGTTTTTATATTCTTCCGAATCTTTTTTTACACGGTACGTTTCGGGGGTGTTTATACCACGAAGACGAATACGCTGAAAAGTGGTGATTTTAAATCCGAGATCGATAACCAGGTCGATGGTGTCGCCGTCAACCACACGATCAACCGTTGCTTTGTAGGTGTACATAGTTATGTGTTTTGTTCCCCTCAAGATACGGATTTGGAACTTAATATAGTAGTTTATTTCCTGGTTTTTCAGAAAAGATATGCGCCTGCTCTTATTCGCAATCGGGCGTTTAGTTCTGATAGTTGCTTTGGGTGTAAGTTGTAATATTGTGATTCGTCGATCACAGAGTTAGGACTACCATAGCGGAAGTTCCCTGATGATATTTGCAATAATCGGGTTTGAAGCATACAAAACCCCCCGATGATTCATAAAGGTAGAATCGCCACGGTTCAGGTCGAGGGCAGTGCCATCGAAACTGCTTGCCGGAGCGCCAAGCTCGTTAAAAATACATGCTGTTGCGGCAAAGTCCCAAAGGCTTCCTCCGCCGGGTGTTGGTTTCGGAAGTTTAAAATAGCAGCCCGGAGCCTGATCGAGTGACCAGATGGCGTTTAAAACTCCGCCGGCCAGTTTTTGTAGTTGCAATTCGTTGATAGATAGTTCTTGCAACTGGTCTTCAAGACTGGTAATAAATTCATCGTAATGCTCGTATTTCGGGAACGTGCGATCCATGTGCAGGGTGAAAGTACTTTTGCCTTCCAGCTGCAAATCAGGTTGCCAGCTTTTGTGGTTTTTAAAAGCTCCCTGGCCTTTTACTGCGTAATAAAGGTTCTGTGTAACCGGATCGAAAACAACGCCGATAAGCGGTTCTCCCGTTTTTGAAACCAGTGCAATGGAAACAGCATAACCGGGTGTTTTTTCGGTAAATGCCAGTGTTCCGTCCATTGGGTCGATACACCAGAAATAGTCTTTTTCGAAACGGCTTTTATCGTCAACACTTTCTTCGGTGAGCAAAGCCAGATCGTATGTTGTAAGTGAGGGAGAAAGTACTTCCAGTATTGTGTTTTGTGCTTTAACATCCACTTCGGTAACCACCTGAGCGGCCAGGCTGTCGGCAGCTTCTTTATTCTTTACTTCCACATCTTTTGTGAAATATTCGCTGATTAAAGCACCTGCTTTTTTAGCCGCTTCAATAGCCAGTTGTGAGAGTGCAAGCAAGGCGTTTGTTGTTAAATGCATAGGCCGAATTGATTGGTGAATAAAAAAATAGTGTGCTAAAGTTACACAAAGTTGTGTTTACACCGAAAGCTTTTCAATGACTTCGCGCGAAACTCGTTCGCTGTACGAATTGATTTTCCAGTGCCCCGGATGCCAGCCTTTTAAAAAGCGGTGAAAATCGGCCCAGGCAAGGTGGTATAATTCGCGCCAGTTGGTTTCCAAAGCTTTGCCATCAATAGGGGTATTTTGCTTTTGAAGGGCTCCTTGCAAATGCGAAAAATATAGATCAAGGAGTTTGTTTTCGTATTTTTCGCAGTCGTGTTCGCTCATGCAGCTGCCAATAAAATAAGCCAGGTCTTTCATGCCACAACCACCTCCAACATACTGAAAATCGACAGCTGCCACATTTTTGCCATCGTTTGAAAAACAGAAGTTGGCCAGTTTGGCATCGCCGTGCACCAGCGTTTGAAAAGGACTTTCGCTTAGTTTTTTATCAATAGCGCTCGCGGCATTTTTTAAGGGCAGATCATCCATTACCTCCAGCTCCTCGGGACGGGTTTCAAGGTGCCAGTAAGTTCCGGTTTTCCATAAACCTTCGGGTTTTTCTCCCATGAAAGTTGCATGAAAACTGGCCAGCCAACGGATACAGGCATTTATATTATCCCAGTTAACCGAAGAGTTTAACCGTTTAGGGAAGCCGGTGCTGTCGAGGTCTTCAAGAACCATCAAAACCTCGTTGCCCTTTGCTTCCAGCGCGTAACAGTGTGGAGTTTTACAATCGTTGTTGCCCTTTTCGTTAAACGCTTTGTACCACTCTGTTTCCACTTTGTACGATTTTAGTTTACGCTGATGCGAAAGGTTGGTGTTCCATCCGCGCGGATGCGAACCTCCTTCGGGTAGGTTTACATGTTTTACCACTACACTTTCAAGTTCGGAACCTTCCAGTCCGAAACGTACGATTTCGCCGTAACCGCTCCATAGGCTCTGAATAACTTCAATTTCGTAGAGGCTTTCAGCTCCGGTTGACTCAAGTATTATATTTTGAAAATGTTGATCCATGTTTTATTTACTAAACGATGTTATTTCGACGACTTTGGAGAAGAAATCCCTTACAATGAAAAGATTTCTCACCCTCATTCTTCGGGATTCGAAATGACAGCTATTTTAGGTTACTATTGAACAGTTTGCGGTTGCCGGCCATTTCGCCCAGCGAAGCAGGCCCGTTAATACAGCCACCTTCACAAACCATAAATTCAATAAAGTTTGCCGGTGCTTTTCCACGTGCATAAGCCTTCATCATTCCAACAGCTTTTTTGTCAACACCGTTTATTACCAGTTCTTTAATGTTGGCCTCAGGGCGTTCGGCTTTAACAGCGGCGGCTACACCTCCCGAAAGCGCAAATCCGCGATCGAGAGTTTTAATATTATTACGGTTTTCGTTATCAGGCACTGCTCCCAAATCAATATCCAGACCAACGATAAGTGCATTCAGTTCCTCAAACGACATTACATGATCAACTTTTTCGTTGCGTCGGGCTTCTTTCCGTTTGCCAATACACGGTCCGATAAAAACCACTTTTGTGCCCGGATTCTTTTCGCGTGCAATATCGGCGGCATACATCATTGGCGATGGAGTATCCGATACAAAAGGCTTTAATCCTTTTACGTGTTTTTCAACGGTTTCCACATAACTTGGGCAGCAGCTGGTGGTCATAAACGGTGCACCTTCATCAAGTCGTTCCAAAAATTCTGCCGATTCGTGCTCTACCGTTTTACGTGCTCCATCGGCAACTTCTACCACTTCGTTAAAACCAATTTCTTTTAAAAGGTTTTCAATTTGCCCGGTTGTCAGGTTAAACTGGCCGTGAATGGCCGGCGCAAAAATTGCTGTGGTGTGCTCTTCTTTTCGGATACACATGAGAATATCGATAAGCTGACTCACTTCGAAAATACTGCCAAACGGACAGGCGACCATACATTTTCCGCAATAGATACATTTATCGTCGTCGATATGCTCAACGCCGTATTCGTCTTTCGAAATGGCGCCAACCGGGCAAGCCGCCTCGCAGGGGATAGGCACGTGGATAATGGCGTGGTACTGGCACTGCTTTTGGCAAATACCGCAGTTAATACATTTGCTGTTGTTAATTTGTGCCTGGCCGTTCACCATTGAAATGGCATCTTTCGGGCAGTTCATCATACACGGACGCGCCACGCAGCCACGGCAAAGGTTACTTACCACATACTGTGCTTTTACACAACTTGTGCAGGCTTCGTCAACCACGGTCATTATTTCTTTTTTTACCTGGGTGCGGTTCTGGGCATTTTCGGCGTAAACACTAAGTGGGGTTAGTTCATCTTTTTCGTCGTCAACCGTGTAGCCCAATAAAGGAAACAGTTTGTATTTTATCACCGCCCGTTCTTTATGAATACAACAGCGGTTTTGCGCTTTCTGGCGCTTGGGCACCATTTGGAGCGGGATCCGGTCGATCTCCTCAACCAGTTTACCATCGGCAAAAAGCCTGACAATATGTTTTAGTAAATCCCGTCTAATAATCAGTGTGTTACTTGTGTATCCCATGTTGCCTTTATTTTAATGGACGCCGCAAAAGTACTGCCTTTTTATGTTCCGTAACATCTTTTTAGTGATTAGTTGATTCTTGTTAAGTCAGGGTTAAACGAAGAGCGACCAGCAATTCGGGCAACTACCCGGAAAAGTTTGAAATGTGGTGTTATTATCATAAATTTAGTAGGTGAAAGCAATTCGGAATGGCTTTTTTATAAATTTGAAAATTGTGGTGTGTTTCACACATCTTAGAAATAAAATTAACTGACATAAAATTTAATCTTATGAAATCTTTCAAAACTTACTACCCGTTTTTATTCTTGCTTGTTTTAGTTGTTACAGCATGTAATTCAACGCCAAAAGAATCGAAAACAAACACCAGTGCGGTTGTGGCCGATTCGTTGGCAGCAGCAGAAAATCTTATTCAGCAATACATTGATAAAGGTGAGTTAGCGGGTTTTTCGGCACTGATTATTAAGGATGGAGAAGAGGTTTTTAGGATGAACAAAGGTTATGCCGACCGGGAAAATAACAAGCCAATTGAAACGAATACGATTTACCGGATTTTTTCGATGAGTAAACCCGTTACGGCAGTAGCTTTGATGACTTTATACGATGAAGGAAAGTTTGAGCTGGATGATAAAGTGTCGGATTATATTCCGAAATATGCCAATTGTAAAGTTTACACCCCAAACGAAAATGGGTTTAGTCTGGAGCCTCAGGAAAACGAAATGACGATCCGGCATTTGCTCACCCACACTTCCGGAATATCGTATGGATGGAATCCAACTTATGTTGACTCGCTTTACAGGGTAAATAATGTCAGCGGTTGGGATGGAAACCTGGAAGACAAAATGCTTGCCTTGACCGATATGCCCCTTAATTTTCAACCCGGAACCCAGTGGTTATACGGGCTTTCGATTGATGTGGCCGGCTACCTCGTGGAAGTGATTTCAGGAATGCCTTTTGATGAATACCTGCAGGAGCACGTTTTTGGACCGCTAAAAATGGACGATACCGGATTTTATGTGCCCGAAGAAAAGCACGATCGTTTTTGCAATCTTTATAATCAGGGAGAAGATAAAATGCTGGCACCTGCACAAGGCTTTTTTACCGATGGATTTAAACAACCGGTAACACTTTTTTCGGGTGGTGGCGGACTGGTTTCAACCGTTGATGACTATGCCCGTTTTTGTAAAATGTTGTTGAACAAAGGTGAACTGGATGGCGCAAAAATAGTAGAACCAGAGACGGTTAATCTGATTATGAGCAACCAGTTACCCGAAACAGCGACCTACGAAAATGGCCAAAAGGGATTTGGGCTGGCAGGAGCTGTTGATTTTGAAACCGGAGAATACAGCTGGGCAGGAGCGGCTACCACAAATTTTTGGATCAATCCAACCGACCAGCTCATAATTATTACAGCTACGCAAATTATGCCAAGTAATTACCAATATGCCAACGAATTTAAATCAATAATCGACAATACTTTTACGAAATAGCAACTATAAAAGATGAGAAATTCAATCCTGCTTCTTCTGTTTACGTTTATACTCCTGTCGTGCAATACAACTAACGAGTGGGAAACCTTACTGGATAACGACCTTTCTAAATGGGACCGGTATTTAAGTTATAAGCACCAGTTGGGCTACGACGGGCAACAGCCAAAGGATGCCGATGGTAATTTAATTGAACCGATTGGATTAAACAAAGAGGGCTATAATGTTTTTACGGTAACAGAAGAGGCGGGCGAGGATGTTTTAAAAATAAGCGGCGAGATTTATGGCTGCCTGGTAACCCAAAAAGAATATCGCAATTACCATTTGCGGCTAAAAATGAAATGGGGTAATAAAAAGTTCGATCCGCGTAAAAAACTGCTGAAAGATTCGGGGATTCTGTATCATTCAATCGGGCCATTGGGGGCCGAGTATTGGCGCACGTGGATGCTTTCGCAGGAGTTTCAGGTAATGGAAGGGCACCTGGGCGATTACTGGAGCCAGATGACTTCAGCCATCGACATCCGCGCTTACCTGCCTGAATATATTATGAATCCGGTTGCCGATGCCAGCCAGCCATTTTTGCCGATGGGGCAGAACGAAGAAATTCAGGGATTTTGCCTGCGTAGCGGAAATTATGAAAAAGCGCCGGGCGAGTGGAATTTGCTGGAGCTGATTTGTTACGACGGAAACAGTATTCATATGGTGAATGGCGAGGTGGTAATGGTTTTACGCAACTCGCGTTACATTAAAGACGGCGAAACCTTGCCCCTGGATAAGGGGAAAATACAGCTGCAAAGCGAGGCGGCCGAGGTTTTTTATAAAGAAATTGAGATTCGGGAGCTGGAGGAAATGCCGGAATATTTTGCGCGGTATTTCAATTAATCTTTTAATAGCTCTTTCACTTTAGTAGCGCTAATTTTACGGTGTTCGGTTTCAAATTCCCAGCCTACCGATTCAATTAACCGTTGCACCAGTGCAATGGTGTCGTTCGCCTGGTCTTTTGCAATTTGCACGAGGTGGCTTTCTTCCACTTTTTCACGAATAAATTCTTTCGAGCGTTTATTCATGTTGGTTAAATCCGATTCGTTTAACTTGTTAATGATACCTTTTTGTATGTCGTAATATTCCAGGTCGCTGTCGATGCTAAGGATTTCGGGCTCGGGAAAACGTGATAGCTCAACCCGTTTTTTATGCGGATTTACATCGATATTAATTTTTGTGAGGTCGAAACCGATCATCACTTTGGCTTTAACAATTAGTAAAGCTTTTTTTTCGGTTTGAAAAAGTTTGAAGAACAGCTGTTTTTCGTCGCGGTGTGTGTAAAGCTCAGAGAATTCGCCTTCAACGGTAATTAGTTTGCAAACCTGTTTTATTTGTTCAAGCAAAATAACCGACTGGTCGTGCAGTTGTTTCTCGTTGCGGTTTTTGTAAAAAAAAATCGTTCCGAAAATTCCGGCAGCCAGCCCAATAAGTATTCCCAAAAAAATAAGGGTTTCCATAAAAAGCTTTGTTTTTGAATATCTAAAATAAAACTTTTTATAGAAACCCCGTGTATTGCAGTTGCGAAAAGAGAATTCTATTCTTCGCTTTTCTCCGGTTTTGGCAGAAAGATGTCGGCCAGTTTAAAAATGGTAGAATTGCTTCGTTCCTGGGTAAGGTTGGTTGTAATTGCCACAACCAGCTCTTCTTTCGGGTAAATAAGAACCGATGAACTACCACCGTGCACCGAACCTTCGCGACCATAAATTACATTTCCTTCGCGGTCGTGTAAAATTAGCCAGCCGTTGGCAAATTGCGCAACCTGATTGTTGTTCAGCTCAACCGGATCAAAAAGATGAGCCCGGGTGCTATCGTTCAGGTAATCGGAATTGAAGTAGATATCGGTGAGTTTTACCAAATCTTCGGCACTTGATAAAAGTCCTTCGGATGGCGCCCGCCAGCGTAAATCGGTAGTCATGGCGTTTACCACCTGCGAAATAATATTGTGATCGTGAAAATTACTACGTCCTTTGATTGTTGAAAACGGATTATCGGGGCAGGTATTTTCGAAATGCAGCGTGTCGGTTACATATTCCTGCAGCAGTTCACTGAATCGCTTCCCTGATGCTTTCTCCATGATGGCGCCAAGCAGGTTAAAATTCAGGCGACTTTCCCGGTGGAATTCTCCGGGAGGAGCCATTAATTCATCATCCTGAAAAGTTTCCAAACCTTTCTGCAGCGAAATATTTGTTGCCTGCCAATTCTCTTCGCTGGTATTCAGTTCCCTGAATCCCGAGGTGTGATCTTTCAGGTTTTTGATGGTAACGGGAAGGCGTTTTTCCGGGAAATCAGGGAGATAATGCTGTATGGTTGAATCGGGAATAAGTGTGCCGTCTTCCACCATTTTTAAATAAATAAGTGTGGTGTACAATTCGGATAAGTCACCGATCCGGAATTTGGTATCGCGGGTAACTTTCACTTCCAGGTCGGTAGAGGCAAGGCCAATTCCCTCGGAATAAATAAGTTTCCCGTTTTTGGCAATGGCGATTTGTGCCCCCGGAATAAAGTTTGTACTTAAGTAAAAGGAGAGTTCTTTTCTAACTTCTTTAATCTCGTCGATGTACTTTTTGTCGTACAGAATGTTGTTGTTTGCTTTTCTACAGTTTGTTAGCGTTACCACAACAAAAAACAAAATAAAAATCTGGATTACTCGCTTCATTTTTACTGGGTTTTTAACCTGTTTTAAACTCTAAAAAACAGCTGCAAAAATAAAAAAAATGAAAAAGTGTGTACGTGAAATTTTGTTAAAAAGGTGCGGAATTGTCGGTGTCAGCTAGAGAAAATTCTTTCGCTGCAACAGGTTGTTGAAAGCAATTTTATAGGTGCTGCTAACCGGTATCAATTTGTCTTTTATTTTAATGGTATTGTTTTCAATGTAGTCGATCTTATCGATTGAAATGATGTACGATTTATGCACGCGAATAAATTTCTGATCATCCAGCAATTCCTGCATTTTTTTGAAATTCAGGAGCGTCATAATCCGGCTGTCTTCGGTGTGAATTTGCAGGTAATCGCGCTGCCCTTCAATGTATAAAATCTTATCGAAATACACTTTAACCGTTTTGTTGCCCGATTTTATGAAGGTATATTCGGGGTGATCGTTATTTTCCGGCTGATGTTGCGTTGGCGCCGGAGCAAGGTTGTTCTGGTCTTTTAAAAAGCGGGCATAAACTTTTTCGGTGGCTTTTACAAAACGCTCGAAAGGAATGGGTTTTAAAAGGTAATCTATCACATCTAACTCGTAGGCTTTTAGTGCATATTCGTCAAAAGCCGTGGTTAAAATTACGTATGGCGGATCTTTTAAGGTTTCGAGCAACTGGATGCCGGTAAATTCATCCATTTGAATATCGAGGAAAATGAGATCGACTTTGTTCTCGCGCAAAAATGAAAAGGTTGACAAAGCATTATCGAAGGTGCCCAAAAGATTGAGGTAATCAATTTTTTCGGCAAAACGTTCAATCTTTTTTAAGGCCAGAAGTTCATCGTCAACAGCTATGCAGTTCATCTTCATATCATTCGCATTTATCTATTACACCGGCACTTTTATGTGCACATCAAATTTATCCATATCCTTTTTAATATCAAAAGTAAAATTACTGCCATAAAGGAGTTTCAGGCGCTTTTCAACATTTTTCAATCCCGTTCCGGTGCCACTGTCGGGTAGTTTAAAATTGTTGCGTTTTACCGAGTTCGATGTGCGCAGTTCAATGCAATCGCTATCGATGGAAAAGTTAATTTTTACACCGGGCGATTCCGATTGTTTATTGCAATGTTTTACGGCGTTTTCTATTATCGGGATAAACAAAAGCGGCGGTACAAATTGTGAATTGGGAGCTCCTTTTTGTTCAAATTCCAAAAAATCAGGATCGGCAAAGCTTAGTTTCGCCAACTCCAGGTAGTCTTGAATATAGCTGAGTTCCTTGTCCAGTTTCACCATTTCGTGCGTTGATTCCTGCAACATGTAACGCATAATTTTCGAAAGCAACACAATGGCATTCGATGCCTTTTCTTTATCCTCGTAAATAAGCGCATCAATATTATTCAGCACATTAAAAAGAAAATGCGGATTTACCTGCGAGCGTAAAATTCCCAGTTCCGACTGCACGGTTTTGCGCTCCAGTTCCGATTGTGTTAACTGAAATTTGTACGAATAGCTGAACAACTTAAAGGCAGTTGCTGTACCAATAATCATAAAATTGTTAAGCAAGGCCGAGAACATTTCGGAACTAAAGGGGCGGCGTACCACCCAAAATCCCAGTAATGGCTGGATGTTCAACTTTATAAATTGCGAGATCGCAATATTGAGTGCGATGATTACTGCTGTGCCTAAAATAAAAATCTCAAAACGCCGCTTTTTAAATACAAAGCGCGGAATGAGGTATTCGATTACAATGTAAACGCCAATAATGTCGATGGGGATGTAGATGATATTTATAAAAGCCTCAATTACAAAGCCATACGACAAAAGGTAAGGAACGGTGTAAAAGGTAAAAATAAATATCCAAAACAGGATGTGGTTAAGAACCCGGTACTTAAAGATTTTCATTGTGTTGTTACATGCATTTACAATACAATGGTAAGCCATTTATTTGAATAATCCACTGATATTCTGCCAATAAGCGAATAAATTCGTCTAGTATTGCAGCTTTAAAAGAATCTGGATTATGCCGATTAAAAGGTGCTTTTTGCAGATGATTATGTGTTGTTCGCAGTTGATCTTGATTGAAAAGAGCATCTGCATTAAAAAATAATAAATGAATATGTTTTTTAAATGGCTACGCTGGTTTCCTCATTTTCTGAGCGGGCTACAGTTACCGCTCCGCAACTGTCGCTCCACACATTTACGGCGGTGCGTATCATATCCAGAATCCGGTCAACGGCTAAAATAAGCCCGATTCCTTCGAGCGGCAATCCTACGGCAGTCAGAACAACGGTAATCATAACCAGTCCGGCCATTGGTATTCCGGCAGCACCAATCGATGCAAGCAGCGCTGTAACCACCACAAAAACCTGCTGGGTAAACGACAAATCAACGCCGTAAGCCTGCGCAATAAACATGGCTGCCACACATTCGTAAAGTGCCGTTCCGTCCATATTTATAGTCGCTCCCAGGGGCAGCGTAAAACTGGTAATTTTATTCGATACGCCGCTGTTGTGTTCCAGCGCTTCCATGGTTAATGGCAGTGTGGCACTCGACGATGATGTTGAAAACGCAGTAAGCAGGGGAGTGGCCATATTTTTTAAGTGGGCGTATGGTTTTGCCTTGCCGATAAAGCGTACTATTAGTGGCAGAATTACAAGCGCATGAATAAGCAGACCAACAATAACACACAAACTGTAAATGGCCAGGCTTCCGGCAATATTGGCCAGTTGCTCTGAGTTGCGCGCTACTTCTGCGGCAACAATTCCGAAAATTCCGAGCGGCGTGAATTTGATAATAAACAGGGTTACTTTCATCATCACTTCAAAAACGGCATCGAAAAAGGTTTTTAGCGAGTTTTTATACGGTTCGTCAACTTTTGTAATGAAGTAACCAAAAACAATGGCAAAAAAGATCACCGACAAAATGGTTCCCTGCGCCATTGCATCAACAATATTATCAGGCACAAGACGATACAGAATATCTTTTACCGATCCGGCTTGTTCGGTCAGTCCTTCTACCGATTGGGTAAAACCAAGTTCAACACCAACGCCGGGTTTTACCAGGTTTACGATGATTAAACCTGTTAAAATGGCCAACGTGCTTGTGCCCAGGTAATAAAGCATTGTTTTTAATCCCAGCCTTCCGAGGTTTTTGCCCTCACCCATGCTGGTTACTCCGCTGATAATCGAACTCAGAATAAGCGGAATAATCACCATTTTTAATGCGCGAAGAAAAATATCGCCCATCCACGCGGTGTAATCGGTTGCGTTTGGTGCAAAATAGCCAAACAACACAGCCAGTACAAGCGCGATAAGAATTTGCCAGTGTAATTTAATTTTCAGAATCTTCATGCCCTTTTATTGCCATTTTTTGGATTGAAAAACCAAATCTTCATGCAATGAATCAATTTCGCTTTTCGTGATGGTTCTTTAATTTGATGTCGGTTTAATTAAGGAGTCGCTAATTTATTCTTTTTCGCCAATGTGGCAAACAAAACTAACGACCAGCCTTGCCGGAAATGAAAAATTGCCAGGTTTTAAGCTGTTTTGTGGAAATCGATCAAATTAAAAACTGAAAGAGATCAGCCTTTTCATTCAGGTACTCGTAAATGAAACCATTTTCATCCATACGTTTTACAAGACCATTAAAATCTTCTTTTTTCTGCACTTCAATGCCGATAACAGCCGGGCCTTTTTCGCGGTTGGTTTTTTTCGAGTATTCAAAATGGGTAACATCGTCGGTGGGGCCAAGCACCACATCAACGAATGTGCGCAGTGCACCTGCACGTTGCGGGAAACGTACAATGAAATAGTGTTTCAGCCCTTCGTAAAGCAGCGAACGTTCTTTTATCTCTTCGGTGCGGGTAATGTCGTTGTTACTGCCGCTAACGATACACACTACGTTTTTCCCTTTAATTTCTTCACGGTAAAAATCAAGAGCGGCAATCGACAGTGCTCCGGCCGGCTCAATAACTATGGCATCGCGGTTATACAACTCCAGAATTTTAGTACAGATTTTTCCTTCCGGAACCGATTGGTATTCGTCAACTACTTGTTTACATATTTCGAAAGTAATTTCGCCAACGCGCTGAACTGCTGCACCGTCAACAAACTTATCGATGTTTTCCAGCTTAATAACGCTGTTGGCTTCCAGCGACTTTTGCATCGATGGAGCACCCGCAGGTTCCACTCCAATAATTTTAGTGTTCGGACTGATTTGTTTTATGTAGGCTCCAACACCGGCAGCCAAACCGCCACCTCCTATGGGAACGAACAAATAGTCGATGGTTTCGGTGGAATCCTGCAAAATCTCCATTCCAACCGTTGCCTGGCCTTCAATAATTTGCGGATCGTCGAACGGATGGATGAACGACATGCCTGTTTTCTGGCAATCTTCCAACGCAGCACGGTGGGCATCGTCGTAGGTATCGCCGGTAATAATCACTTCAACATGCGTTTTACCAAACATTTTAACCTGTTTTATTTTTTGCTTGGGCGTTGTGGTGGGCATGTAAATTTTGCCTTCAATTCCTAACAGGCGGCACGAGTAGGCAACGCCCTGCGCATGATTTCCGGCACTGGCACAAACCACTCCTTTTTTGCGCTCAGCATCCGAAAGTTGCGCTATTTTATTGTAAGCACCACGAATTTTGTACGATCGAACGATTTGCAGGTCTTCGCGTTTTAAAAATACGTTGGCATTGAATTCTTCCGATAAATTCAGGTTTTTCTGAAGTGGTGTGTGCAATACTATTTCGCTCAGGTTGTGCTTTGCTGTGGTGATATCTTGCAGTTGGGGAAAATATTTGGTGTCGTTCATTGTGCTCTTTTTTTTGTAAAGATATATGGGACACCGCTAAATGCAAGCTTCCCGGACAGATTTTATGACTTTTAACAGAAGATAACCAGGGCAATTATTGCAGCCATAACAGAAACGATTAGAACTGCAGCTGCAGAAATATCTTTTATGATTTTGATCTGCCTGTTTTTTTCCGGAGAAACAACATCACAAATGCGCTCAATAGCTGAATTAAATGCTTCGGCGCCCAGTACAATTCCAACACAAACTATGATCATCATCCATTTGGTTCGGGTAATTTCTACGAGCCAACCCAAAGCTGCCACAAGAATACCAGCAAAAATGTGAATTCGGAAATTTATTTCCTTTTTCCATAAGTGCCATATTCCGTTAAGTGCATTTTCAAAGCTGTGTAGCCTTTTTGCTAAAAATTGGTTTTTCATGGCGATTATTTTAGGCATTTCCTCCTGAATTGTTTCAGGAGGAAATGTGTGATTCTTATTCTTTATACCAATTTACTTTTCGGGTTGAATACATTAATGCAGCCAGTAGTACAAACAATCCGATACTTCCGGTAAGTAATGCAAACGATTCGAGTTGTAGCAGGATAAAAATGAATAGGTAACAGCCTGCCAACCCGAAACTGGTTCCCAGCTGGGTTTTAAGTTCTGGCATAAAACTGCGCGTGTAAAAGAGCACCAGAATAATTACAGCCAACGCGGCAACCAGGTACGCGAGGTTAAAACCTAAATGCTCGGAGATTGACAGTAGCAGCAAATAGAAAATGCTGATTGCCGAGCCCACCATAATGTACTGAAACGGGTGGATGCGCTGTTTCGACAACACTTCGAACATAAAAAACACTACAAACGTGATGATAATGATCAGGATGGCGTATTTGGCGCTACGGACATTCTTTTGGTAATGATCAGCAAGGCTCACCATTTCAACACCGAATTTCGAATTTTCAATATCGTTTTGGTTTAGTGTGTTGTTGGTGCTTATCCATTGTTGCGGGTAGTTGCGGTTAAAATGCAAAACGCTCCAGTCGGCCTGAAAGCCTTTGTCATCAACGTTGCGGTCGGCAGGCAGGTAGTTGCCTGTAAAACCCGGGTCGTTCCAGGTCGATTCCAAACGAACCGAGGTTTGCTCGCCCAGCGGAGTAAACATCAGGTTTTGGCTGCCTTTTAACTGCAGTTTGATCGAAAATACTCCGTTCAGGTCGCTGGTGTAAAGTTCTTTTAGCGGAATGGAAACACCGCTGTGCCCGATCGGCGATGAGGTTTTTCCGGGCGAAAATGTATAAGCTTTGTCATTCCAGCGCAGTTCCAGTCCGTTGTTTATACCTCTCAGGTCGCTGATTGATAATTGCAACTGGGCATCGTCCCAGATTATGTCCGAAGATTCGATGTTCAGTTTCTCCAGGTCGATGTCCTTGAAATTTCCGGTTATTGCAAGTTCTGCCTCGTAAACATCAACATTATAAATGCTGCGCTGCAATTTTATAGGTAGCAGTGTGCCGTTAACCGATAATTCTTTGGGAAGAAAAGTCGCGTAGCGTGTAACTTCGTTGTACGTGTCGTCCTCTTCGTTGTAAATTTTCTTTTTTAAAGGAACAAAGAGCACAGGGCCGCTAATGAGCTGTTCGTTCGACCATTTACTCATCACTTCGTTCACAACCTGAAAGGAATTGCTCTGGCGCTCGCCAATCAGCTCCATAATCATTACTTTGGGTATCAGCAGAATTAGGATGAGCATCCCGATCACTAAAAGTTTGAACGACAAAGTCCGGTGAAAGCTGATTCCAAGGCGGTCTAAAATGTTGTCTTGTTTTTCCATGTTTAATTGTTTTAAAAGTACTTTCAAATACAAAGTAGAATGATAAAAAAATTATTTGTTTGTAATATTCTGATTCTTTATTAAATCTTCCAATGCTTTTAAATGTAGCTCAAAAGCTTTACTCCCGCTTGACGTAACGGCATAAGTCGTATTGGGTTTTTTGCCCACAAAGGTTTTGTTCACCGAAATGAATCGTTCCTTTTCCAATGCTTTAATGTGGCTGGCCAGGTTGCCGTCGGTTAATTCGAGCAAGTCTTTGAGTTCGTTAAAACTTAAGCGCGAATTTACCATTAAAGCCGCCATAACGCCCAGCCTCACTTTGTTCTCAAAGGCCTTATTCAGATTTTGAATCGGATTCTTCACGCTTCTGAATTTTTGTTTTCACGATTTAAAAACATGAATCCGTAAATAATGTGAAGGATACCAAAGCCGATGGCCCAGAAATACAGGCCATAACCCGGAAATGTGGCCGCCAGTAATCCTAAAACGATCTCAACCAAACCAAGGCTTAAAATCTCGGGGCGGGTATATTTTGCAGCGTTTACCAATGCCAATCCGTAAAAAATAAGAAAGCACGGACTTACAATGCCGTAGTAGCCGCGTAATGCCAGTATAGTTGTTAATATTCCGCCTGTTGCCAGTGGTATGAGCAGATTGATGAGTAGCAGTTTTGAGCCCGGTCCCCAAATGGGTTTTTGCTCTTTTTTAGCTTGTTTTACCGTTAAAACGTAAATGGTGAAAAGCGACAGAATCAATACAGTTATACCGATAACAAAAACGGAGGTGAGCACGTCGTTTAAATGCTCTTCTGGTATAGCATAGGGAAACTGATGCACGATACGGTTGGCAAAGAATGCGCCAACAAGGGCATAGATTCCCACCAAAATACCCGATAATCCGCTGAGAGACAGGAAACGGCTTGAGCGTTCCATTATGTTGCGGATGTCTTTTAATTCGCTTAAAAGCTTTTCTGATTCATTCATTTCAAAAGTACTTTGAAATACAAAGTTGGTAATTATTTATCAGAAATAAAATAGTTGGTGCATTTTTTTTGCATTCAGCCTCCATAGTCACTTGTCATTCCGAACATAGCGGGGAATCGAAATCACCTGCAGAGAACACTATTAGTTTGATGAAATAAAATTTATATCGGATAGAATTAGATTTAGTAAAATGAGGAGGTGTATTTTGTCCTAAACAGCAATTTCTTATTTATCAGAATTTTTTTTATAACGACAATATAATTATATTGGCTGGCAATAAAACTAATGAAAAACTACTCTTAATAGAACATGAAAACTTTCTTTGTCATCTCATGTCTCCTCCTGGCCTCCAATGTTATGTTTGGGCAAAACTCGTGGTTGTTAATAAGTAAGGGAGATACGCTGAATGCTTCAATTCAAATTAAAAAAAAGAAATCGGAAGACCTTATATTTTTTAAATATGCTTATCATCACGACTGGCATTTAATAACGGCCGATAATGCCGAAGCTGTTGAGCTGCCCGGAAAGGAAAAATATATTTCGGTAAAACTTCCGAAGGTAGAAAAGAAAGTTTGGGCAAAGTGTTTGTTTGATGGCACGTATAAATTGGTTAAATATAAACTGGCGTATTATATTATTACCGAAACTGATGTGTACTTGCTTGAACCGCCGACGAATAATAAATCCAAACACCGGTTTAAAGGAGTATATGGATCGCTGTTTTTCGAGGATATTGATTTTGATGTTAATAGCCTGAGTTACAATTCTCAGTCGCTGGTAAAACCCCTTATTTTATTTCACAAAAAAAATAATTTGTGGTACAAAGATTATAACAGGTACGTGAAAAAAGATGCTTCAGTTTTACTGGAAGGTTCTTACGCGAATGTTGAGGGTGGCATGAACCTTCGTTTTAACGATTATTTTAGCTTAAGCGGACAGGCATTCACGTTGGGCATCCATCGGAGTGTGATGTATCCTGATTTTTCAAATAAAATATCGTTCTCGGTAGGAGCAAAAGTTAGCGCTTATGCATTTAACAACTATGTAAAGAATGTAAGCGTAGGCAAAACAAATTATGTCGATATAAATCATTATTACTTCTCAGCAGGCGGAAACGGAGCGGTGTGTTTTCGTTTTCTGGATCTGTCTTCAGTTAAACTTTCGTTACGTTCAGGTATTGATGTTTTGAAAATGTTCTCATCGGATCAGCAAATCAGACTGGAAACTCTTTTTGATAACGTTGTTGAAACTTCGGATGTTAATTTAGGTGTAGATGACCGAATTTTGTTCTACCAGGTAAATCAACTCTTAATCGAAGTTCCTGATTTTAGCAAAAGACTACAGGCTGGAGTTGGCGTTAGTATTCCGCTTAATAAAAAGGTTTCGGAGCTTAATACTTTTGGTATTAATCATTCAATCATGTTTTCAGTAATTTATAAGTTTTAATGTGGT
The DNA here is from genome assembly GCF_900111425.1 of Draconibacterium orientale. NCBI lineage: Bacteria > Pseudomonadati > Bacteroidota > Bacteroidia > Marinilabiliales > Prolixibacteraceae > Draconibacterium > Draconibacterium orientale. Next base: position 24,593 of record NZ_FOHT01000013.1, read on the forward strand.
TATGAGAGTATTACTGTATTTTTTAGTGTTTGTGCTGTTTATGTATGCATGCAACGATAAAGAAGAACGCGATTTTCCTTCGATACAAACCCATGCAAATGTTATAGTAGAAGAAGATGGAGTAACTGCTTTTGGCTCTTTTGAGGGAGGATGGTCTTCGACGATTACTGATATTGGCTTTGTTTATTATTTGTCAGGTACCTCGGGCACCGACTACGAGATCGTTTCTTTAGGAGCTGTTGAAGCGGGTGTTAGTGATTTTAATGCAAAAATCGTTCGGAATTTGTTGATTGGAGCCGAGTACACGATAAAAGCCTATTTAACCACCAGTAAATATACAGTTTACGGAGAAGAACAGCATTTTATAAGTAAAGGAGGAAAAGCACCTGTAATAGCCGGTTTTTCGCCCAATAATGTGTGGATTGGAGATACACTAACTATAACGGGGAGGTATTTCTCGGACAAAAACGATGATAATCATATTTATTTTGGTGAAGAAATTACACAGCCGATAGTATCAAACGATTCCATTTTAAAGGTTATAATTCCAAATACAATTAAAACAGTTAAAAGCGATGTGCGCATTACAGTGGCCGGCAAAAGTTCGTCTTTTTCAGAAAAATTAATAATAGCACCTCCTGTAATTGACGAGATAGTTCCTAAAGATGTTTTGCCGGGAGAATCGCTTCGAATCAAAGGTCATGGTCTGTTATCTATAAAATCGTTAATTGTTGACCAGCAAAACTTTCCGGTGGTAACTAAAAGTGATACATCGTTGCTTTTTACCTTAACATACGATATTAACCCGGGGAGCAAAAATCTTAAGCTAATGATGCTTGATGAGTTGTTGGAGCCGGAAAAACAATACAATGTTATTTTACCCCAAATTACATCGGTTCAGCCCCAAATTGCCTGGATTGATAGCGTTTTAACCGTAAAAGGTACACACCTCGATAGGCTGACTAACTTTCAGATTGGAGGAATTCCATTGCAGGAAATAACAAAAACAGATAGTTTGGTTACATTGCGAGTAACAGCTGTGTTTAATTCCGAAACGTTAAATGCCAGGTTTAGGTATAATGGCGATATTGATTCAGGACTTAAAATAACTTTTAATATGCCTGTTATTACTTCAATAACACCTGCAATTACTCACGCCGGAGAAACCATAGAACTGACTGGCGAACGTTTTTTCTATGGAATGGCACCAAGTATTGGTACGCTTACAGAGGTTAGTGAGAATAAGGCAAAGTTAACACTGCCCTGGATGATACCGGCAGGAAATCACACAATTGACCTGAGTTATATGTTCGATTTTTCGGCAGGAACTGTTGAGTTTACGATTCCACCAATAAAGATTATTGATTATTGGCCGAAAGAGATAAAAAGAGGAGACACGGTTAATGTTATTGTTGAAAATTTACCCGAGAATTTGGCGGGTTACTATGCAGTTGCTTTTGACCGAAGACCGGGATATGTTATGGCACGTAACGGAAATGAGCTACAGTGCATCGTACCTTATGATGCAGAAATTGGCAACAATCCTTCATTATCGGTATATGTAGGACTTCAGGAAGATATGATTGAAAATGCTTTTGTACTGACAGAAAAGTGGGAGAAAGTGGATAAAAATTTCGCTATGTCAGGTGGAAACTGCTTTTTCATTGATATGGATGGAGCGCATTATCTATTGTTCCAGGATCAACATTATTCATCGTTAAAGAAATTTGATTCTTCTGCCGAAGATTGGTTTCAATTGAGTCGGACTGATTTATTTAATGAATCAAATATTGTAACAACTTTTTCTATTGATGATGACTTGTATTTTATTTCGTACAATTCCTCAGGAGAGAATTTAAATTATAAATATTCCATATCGAATAATGCATGGAGCCGAATTGCCGGTTTTCCGGTAGAAATGGATGGTTCTTTTTCATTTAGTAATCAGGGTAGGGGCTTTGTAGGAACGATTAACAGCTTTTTTGAATATGATAAATTAAATGATCGTTGGATTACGCGACAGACACTTCCTACAACTCATTATGAAGTGAGGAATACGCTAAACTTCAGCCATGAAAATTATGCGTACCTGGGCTTTTATACCTCAATAGTAAACAAGACTGAATATAACGAATTCTGGCAATATAATATGGATACTGATGAGTGGATCGATTTGGGAGGAGCACCGGTAAATGTTTATACCGGAGGATCTGTATTTACAAAAGATAATATCGCCTATATCATGGGAAAGGGATACGAAGAAGTGGGAGAATTTAAGGCTTATAATTTGAATGCCAATAAAGCCCGAAACCTTCCATTGCCCCCAACACAATGGGCTCAGTATTATCAAATATTTTATGAAAATGGATATGTATATTTTATGATGCGACCAGATTTTTATTCAGGCTGGAGTTTATTTAAAATAGCTATTTCTGAGCTATATGAATAAGGATAATATTGAATTTTTCCATTTATACTTGTGAGTAAATTTATCAGAATATAAAGAAATGAAACATTTAACGCGTGCTTTCGACGGCCAAAATCAATGGTGGAAATACCTGGTAGTAATTATTGTTGCCGTTATTGTAGGGCAAATCGTTGGGGCTATTCCGCTCATTGTAGTAATTGGCGTATCCGTAGCAATGAACGGTGGGCAGGTAGCCACTCCAGAGAATGCCATGGACTTATCGGCCTATGGAATTGATCCGAATCTGGGGCTGGCGCTTATGGTTATTCCATTTATTGTAATGCTGGTTTTAGCCATTGTGCTCATTAAAGCTTTTCATCAACGAACTTCGAAAGACGTTGTAAACGGAGGACGCTCATTCAGGTGGAACCGGTTTGGGCTGGGAGTAGCAGTGTGGGGCGTCATTATGTTGGTGTTATTTTTCGCTCAGCTACTTATTAGTCCGGAAGATTTAGAGTTTCGTTTTGATCCGGCCGCATTTATTCCTCTGGTTTTTGTTGCTGTTTTGCTTATTCCAATCCAGTCGGGCACCGAAGAGTTTATCTTTCGTGGTTACCTGGCACAGGGCGTTGCCGGATGGACAAAACGCGTGTGGGCGGCAATTCTTATTCCTTCGGTTTTGTTTGCTTTAATGCACGCTGCCAATCCTGAAGTAAAGGAGCACGGTTTTTGGATGATGATGCCATCGTATTTTGTTTTTGGTGTTGCATTTGCAATTACAGCAGTTCTTGATGACGGAATTGAACTGGCTATCGGAATACATGCCGTTAACAATACGCTGGGCGCACTATTGGTTACCAGTAAAGAATCGGCGATACAAGTTCCTTCCTTGTTTTTCCAGCAGGAAACCGATCCGGTAAATGACGCTGTTGTTCTGGTTGTTTCTTCGGTGATTATGCTGATAATTCTAAAAGTAATTTTGAAATGGGATTTTTCTATTCTTGCGAAGAAGATTGAAGCACCGATGGTTGTTGATGAGGCATAAACATGCAAAGCGCTTAGCGGTTTGAACCGCTTAGCGCATAAGAATAAGGCAAAAAAAGAACCGTTCTTTGATGATGAGAACGGTTCTTTTTCGGGATTGGCGATTTATAATCGCCTGAGAGAATCACGAGGTTTAAACCTTATCTCCCTAGTTCTTCTCAATCCAGTGAGCGATCCAGTCGCCAACTGCCGATGTACTTTGTGCTTGTCCTTCGGCGATGTCTTCAGTAACAAAACCTTCAGCCATTGACGCAGCAACAGCCTCACGAATTAATTTCCCTTCATCTTTCAGGTCGAAAGCATATTCAAACATCATTGCAGCCGAAAGGATTGTCGCAATCGGGTTGGCAATGTTTTTACCGGCAGCCTGCGGGTACGAACCGTGAATTGGCTCGAAAACCGAAGTGTGGATACCAACTGATGCAGAAGGCAACAATCCCAGAGATCCGGTAATTACACTGGCCTCGTCAGTTAGAATATCGCCGAACATGTTTTCGGTAACCATTACATCAAAATTCTTTGGCCACTGAATAATCTGCATGGCAGCGTTATCCACAAACATGTATTCCGTTTTGATGTCAGGATAATTTGGTGCCATTTCCTGTGCAACTTCGCGCCACAAACGCGAGCTTTCCAGTACGTTGGCTTTGTCAACCACGGTAAGCTTTTTATTGCGTTTGGCAGCAAATTCGTATCCCAGTTTCAAAATTCGTTCTACTTCCTCGCGGGTGTAAATACAGGTATCGTAAGCAGTATTTCCATCGTCTTTACGACCTTTGTCGCCAAAATACATTCCGCCTGTTAATTCCCGGATGCAAACAAAATCAGCTCCTTCAACCAACTCACGGCGAAGTGGCGATTTGTGCAACAACGATTCGAAAGTTTCTACCGGACGTATGTTGGCATACAATCCCAACTTTTTACGCATGGCTAACAATCCCTGCTCAGGACGTACCGGTGCTTTTGGGTTATTATCGAATTTTGGATCGCCAATGGCACCAAAAAGCACTGCATCCGATTTCATGCACAACTCGTGTGTTTCTTCCGGATAAGGATCGCCAACTGCGTCGATGGCACAAGCGCCGGTTAGAGCTTGTTTGTATTCTAATTCGTGATTAAATTTTTGTGCAACAGCTTTCACTGCTTTCATGGCCTGATCAACAATTTCAGGTCCGATCCCGTCGCCGGGCAATAATGCAATGTTCAGTTTCATTTTTTTTAGAAATTTTCGGACACACAAAACTGCAGGCCCGAGGTCGTTTTTATTTTTCGTTTTTTAATTCTTCCAGTTTTGTGGTGTTAAACTCGTTTTCAATCACGTTCAACATCCTTGTCGTTGCCAAAATTGCGGCAGCATTCTGATCGGGGTGCAGACCTTTAGTCTTAAATTCGTGATCGTTTCGCCAGGTAATAACTGTTTCAACCAGGGCATTGGTATTTCCGCCTGGAGGAATCGTTACGACATAGTCAATCAGTTTAGGAAATACTTTATCTAGGCGTTCGTAAATTTTGCGTAAAGCTTTTACAAAAGCATCGTACTGTCCGTCGCCATCGCTGTATTCTTCGTAAATTTTTCCATCAATTTCAAGCGATACATTGGCCATTGGGCGCAATCCCATGGTGTAGCTTATCGAGTAATTCACCACTTTTACGCGTTGCTCAAAAAGATCATTTTCCAACACATCGGCAACAATGTACGGTAATTCATCGCTTGTGATGGTTTCTTTTTGATCGGCCAGTTCAATAACCTTGTCTGTAACTTTTTTCAGCGATTCTTTATCCAACTCAATGCCAAGGTCTTCCAGGTTCTTTTTGATATTGGCTTTGCCCGAAGTTTTTCCCAAAGCGTACTGGCGTGTGCGGCCAAAACGTTCGGGAAGCAAGTCGTTAAAATACAGGTTGTTTTTGCTATCGCCGTCGGCATGAATTCCGCTACATTGCGTAAAAACAAATTCACCAATCAGCGGTTTGTTGGTCGGGATGCGAATACCGGAAAAAGATTCAACGAGCTTCGAAACCTTATTTAACTGAGCTTCGTTCACCCGTGTTTTCATTTTCAGGTGATCTTTTATGGTGGCAATCACACTTGATAGGGGAGCATTCCCTGCTCGTTCTCCCAAACCGTTTACTGTGGTGTGCACACAGCGGATTCCGGCTTTCATGGCATGAAAAACATTGGCAATGGCCAGGTCGTAATCGTTGTGTGCATGAAAATCGAATTCAACGTCAGGAAAGTTTTCGATCATTTCGTGACAGAAATCGTAGGTCTCGTCCGGATCAAGGATTCCCAACGTATCGGGAAGCATAAATCGCTCCACCTTTTCGTCTTTCAGGCTCGATATCATATAGTGCACGTAGTTTTTAGAGCTGCGCATACCGTTCGACCAGTCTTCGAGGTAAACGTTCACCCTGATTCCCATTTCGTCGGCATAGCAAAGTACTTGTTTGATATCTGCAACATGTTGTTCCGGCGTTTTCCGCAATTGCTCGGTAACGTGTTTGTACGATCCCTTGCAAAGCAGGTTAATCACTTTTCCTCCGGCTTTGGCAATCCATTCCAGCGAAATTCTACCATCAACAAATCCGAGTACCTCAATTTTATCGAGGTGACCTTTTTGTGCGGCCCATTGCATTACCTTTTGGGTGCCTTTGAATTCTCCTTCCGACACACGTGCCGAGGCTATTTCAATGCGATCCACTTTCACGTCCTCAAGCAGCACCTTGGCTACACTTAGTTTTTCCCCGTCGCTGAACGAAACGCCTGACGTTTGTTCGCCATCGCGAAGGGTAGTATCCATAATGGTCAGGTGCTTACCTGAAATTTCTACTGCTTTGCCTGTCATTTTTTTTATTCTTAAGTGAGGATTTCACTTGAAGTGAAGTCCTCACTATTGTCTTGTCTGTCTGTTTCAAATTATCATGTCATTTCGAGGAGGAACGACGAGAAATCTGCTCCTTGAAACAGATTTCTCTCCGTCAGTTGACGGATCGAAATGACAGCAATTATTTTGCTTCAAATTCTGCAATTTGCTCTTTCATTTCAACCAGGTAGTCGATATCATCCAGTCCGTTTTGCAAACAATGCTTTTTGTACGGATTGATTTCGAAATCAGTCGATTCACCGGTAGCAGTTATCGTGAATTTCTGATTCGGCAGGTCAACCTCAAAAGTCGATTCCGGATCTTTTTCAATCTGAACAAAGATTTTCTCAAGGAACTCTGGTGAAACAACAACCGGTAATAGTCCGTTGTTCAATGCGTTTCCTTTAAAGATATCGGCGAAAAAGCTTGAAACCACTACACGGAAACCATAATCGTAGATGGCCCATGCGGCGTGTTCGCGGCTCGATCCGCTACCAAAGTTTTTACCGCCTACCAGGATTTTACCTGAATATTTATCGTTGTTTAACGGGAAATCAGCTTTCGGACTTCCGTCGTTTTCATACCGCCAGTCGCGGAAAAGGTTATCGCCAAATCCTTTACGTTCCACAGCTTTCAGGAAACGTGCAGGAATGATCTGGTCAGTATCTACATTTTCGTAGGGCAGAGGTACTGCCGGTGAATTTATTTTTGAAAATTTATCGTATGCCATTTTTTTATTCTTTACTTATTATTGATTGAACCACCCCGCCAACCTTATAGGTTGTCACCCCTCCTGGAAGGAGGGGAAAATTTCTCCTCCTTCCAGGAGGAGTACTCCGATAAAATCGGAGGGAGGTGGTAAAATATATCTACATCATCTCTCGAGGATCTGCAATTACACCAGACACGGCAGCGGCAGCTGCAGTAAGCGGGCTTGCCAACAATGTGCGAGCACCCGGTCCCTGGCGACCTTCAAAGTTTCTGTTCGACGTTGAAACAGAATATTTCCCCATTGGTATTTTATCGTCGTTCATTGCCAGACATGCAGAACATCCCGGCTGACGCAACTCAAAACCTGCTTCTTGCAAAATTGGAACAAGTCCTTCGGCTTCAATTTGGTTTTGTACCTGTTTTGATCCTGGTACCAACCACGCCGTAACGTTATCGGCTTTTTTCTTGCCTTTAACAAAAGCGGCAAATTCGCGGAAATCCTCAATACGACCGTTAGTACAGCTTCCGAGGAATACAAAATCAACCGGTTTGCCTTTCATGGCATCGCCTTCGTTGTATCCCATGTATTGTAACGATTTCTGATACGTTGTTTTATCTGTTCCCGACAATCCTTCCGATGTTGGAATAGTTTGCGAAACACCAATTCCCATTCCAGGGTTTGTACCGTAGGTGATCATCGGCTCAATGTCAGCAGCATCAAAAGTGTATTCCGTATCAAAAACGGCATCTTCGTCTGATTTTAACTCCGCCCATTTTTCCATGGCTTTGTCCCAGTCTTCACCTTTTGGCGCAAACTGACGGCCTTTTACATAATTGAAAGTTGTTTCATCCGGAGCGATCATTCCGCCGCGGGCACCACTTTCAATACTCAGGTTACACAATGTCATCCGGCCTTCCATTGTAAGGCTGGTGATTGCCGAACCTGCATACTCGATAAAGTGTCCGGTACCACCACTGGTCGATATTTTAGAAATAATGTACAGTGCGATATCTTTTGCCGTTACACCTTTATCTAAAGTTCCGTTAACGGTGATGCGCATTTTCTTTGGTTTCGGCTGCATAATACACTGGCTGGCCAAAACCATTTCCACCTCGCTGGTACCAATTCCAAAAGCAATGGCACCAAAAGCTCCGTGGGTAGAAGTGTGGCTGTCGCCACAAACGATGGTCATTCCCGGCTGGGTTAATCCCATTTCGGGGCCGATAATGTGTACCACGCCGTGACCTTCAGTTCCCAGTCCGTGATAAACGATACCGTTCTCATCGCAGTTCTTTTTCAGCATGTCAACCTGGTTGCGCGAAAGTTCGTCTTTAATCGACATGTGCTGGTTGATAGTAGGAACGTTATGGTCGGGAGTAGCTGTAGTTTGATCCGGACGATAAACTTTCAATCCGCGGTTTTTCAATCCTAAGAAGGCCACCGGACTCGTTACTTCGTGAATAAAGTGACGGTCGATATACAATACATTTGGGCCACCTTCGACCTGTTTCACCACGTGTGCATCCCAAATTTTATCAAATAATGTTTTTGCTGTCATGATTTCTTTCCATCTATTATATGGATTCAACTTTTATTCTTTCAACACTCATCCCCCTGCTCCTTCGTCGCATTCCCCCTTCGAAGGGGGATAAAGGGGGATGAATTGTTTACATCTTTTATCCGTATTTAATTTACACCGCTGCCGGCAGTTTGTTAATGGCATCCAAAAAGGCCTCAACCGAAGCCGTAATAATGTCGGTGTGAGCACCAAAACCATGGTAGATCGCATCTTCGTATTCCACCTGCATGTGTACTTTACCAATGTCATCGCTACCGCGGGTAATTGCTTGTACCAGGAATTCCTCGATAACTACCTGACGGTGAATAATCTTTTTAACCGCTTTAATTGCTGCATCAACCGGACCGTTACCATCAGAAGTGGCATCGAATTTCTCACCTGAAATGTTCAGGCGTACAGTTGCCATTGGTTTCAGGCTCTTTCCGGTAACAACTTGCAAGTAATCCAATTTAATGCGGTGTTCTTTACGTGTTGCATCGCCAACCAACAACGCGATATCGTCATCACGAATATCTTTTTTCTTGTCGGCCAGTTTCAGGAACTCTTCGTAAACCTCGTCAAGTTTTTCTTTATCCAGCTCAAAGCCTAATAACTCCAAACGGTGTTTCAACGCAGCGCGACCACTTCGTGCAGTCAATAAAATTGCCGATTCGTTGATGCCCACGTCTGTTGGATCCATAATTTCGTAGTTCTCGCGGTTTTTCAATACACCATCCTGGTGAATACCCGACGAGTGGGCAAATGCGTTACGTCCAACAACTGCTTTGTTTGGCTGCACCGGCATGTTCATCAAAGTAGAAACCAATCGGCTTGTACCGTAAATTTTCTTGGTATTTACACCTGTTTCAATTCCCAGTGCTTTGTAATGTGTTTTTAATGTCATTACCACCTCTTCCAACGAGGTGTTTCCGGCGCGTTCGCCAATTCCGTTAATGGTAACCTCTGCCTGGCGGGCACCATTCAGGATTCCCGAAACAGTGTTGGCAGTTGCCATTCCCAAATCGTTATGACAGTGTGTTGAAATAATCGCTTTATGAATATTTGGTACGTTGTCCATCAGGTATTTGATTTTTGCACCAAATTCGTGTGGCAAAGTGTAACCGGTAGTATCCGGAATATTTACAACTGTAGCTCCGGCTTTAATTACCGCCTCTACCACGCGCGCCAGGTATTCGTTTTCGGTACGGCCGGCATCTTCGGCGTAAAACTCTACATCTTCAACGTATTTTTTTGCGTATTTCACGGCCTCTACACCACGCTCGATAATTGCATCGGGATTGGAGTTGAGTTTGTGGTAAATATGAAAATCAGATGTTCCGATTCCGGTGTGGATACGACCTTTTTTGGCGTACTTGAGTGATTCGGCTGCAACATCAATATCTTTTTGTACTGCGCGGGTTAAGGCTGTAATTGTTGGCCATGTAACCGCTTTCGAAATCTCTACTACCGATTCAAAATCGCCGGGGCTCGAAATGGGGAATCCTGCTTCAATAACATCAACTCCCAATTCCTGCAATGCTTTGGCAACTTCAATCTTTTCTACCGTGTTCAACTGGCAACCGGGGACCTGTTCTCCGTCCCTCAAAGTTGTGTCGAAAATGTAAAGTCTGTCGCTCATGATCTATTTGTTTTTCAATTTTTATTTTCTGTTAATCAAGCTTTCTGGTATGAAAAAAGCCATCCTCAAGGTGAGAATGGCTTCTTTATTCCAATATCGTAAATCAACATACCATTCTCATTTCTGTCTTGTTAGAAGAAGAATACCAATGAGAAGGTTAAGAATAGAAATGTTGATATTTTTTGTCATTTGCTTATGATTTGCTGCAAATATGAAAATATTATTTTAAAATGAAAATGAAATGGCCATTTTTTCTTGAAAAAAGAAGAATAATACTGAAATGTCTGTAATGCGTTAACATTGAAGTAACTTTAAGGTTAAGGCAAAAGTTAAAAGTAAAAAGGCAAAAGTTGAGAACAGCTATGCAGGTCGAAATCCCGATTGAAAAGTCAGGAGCAAAAGTTAATGTCATCTCGAACGCAGTGAGGGATTTGTAGCTTGATGTTCGATGCTATCGGTCGGGTTTTGGCTGCGGCCGATTTTCAATTCACTTCGTTCAACTGGGTACTGGGTGCTTTATGAAGCAGGATTTATAGAAAACAGTCACAGTTATCCGCTTCCAGACCTTCAAGGTTTTTAAAACCTTGAAGGTCTATATTCTGTACAATAAACCTGTGACTAAACATAAGCCCAAACCCTTGTATTAACGCAACCCTTTTTTACCTTTAAGCATCTTAATTCCATAAACATAAAAATACAATCAACTATGAATACCTCGTAAAACCCAAAAAAACAAAACAAACCGTTTGGACAGTAAACCACCCACGCTGCCGCAAACCCTGCGTTGCCAAAGCAACAGGAACCGACCTTTTTAATGTGCGCTTTTTCGGTTCTTAATTCTAAAGAACCTGTTTAAGTACCCTGTACTTTTTACTCATTACTAAAATAAAAAAAATGAAACCAAAGATTTTAAAACTAAGTTTAGTATTCCTACTTTTTGCCTTAATTGGTGTAAGCTGTCAGGATGAAGAGGAATTACCACCATTAAAAGACAAACAACTTACTGTAAGCGAAATAAAATCGCAGGGCTGTAAAGACCACCTAAAATCAACTGATACTGAACGGTATATTGAACTTAAGGCCGAAGGAGAAAATCGCCTTTGGGTTAAGTTTGTTAATGCCAGATTTAATTGTTGCCCGGGAGAGATTACTACTAATGCTTTTATCAAAAATGATACACTAAAAGTTGTATTTATTGAGCAATATCCAGGTGGTTGTAATTGTATTTGTGATTTTGACCTTGAATGTGTAATCGACTCAATGGAAAACAGGAAATATAATATCGGAGTTTATGCACACAGGTCAATATATGAGGAGCCAAATTCAAAATTTACTTTTAATTATTCTAAAGGATTAGACACTACAATAAAAATTTCAAATAATTAAAAACTACGTTATGAGAAAATATATTTTTCTTTCCTTCTTTCTTTCCTCGCTAGTGCGCGATTTCATCGCATTCCGTTTGGGAAGTCTTTTTTAGTAAACTTTAGCAAGTAACTGCTTGAATACCTTAAAGGTTTTCTGAAACCTTTAAGGTCTGACAAAAGAGCAGTGCTTAGTGATAGCCTCACTTCGAGTGGGACTATCACCGACTTGCAGTTACCACTGGCTCCGCTTGTGCCCGATTGTATCGCGTTCCTTTATAACAAAAATTGCATCCGTGTTGGTGCACTATTCCGATGCGTTCCACTAATGAAACAAGATTATTTCACCATATTAATTGTTCAAAAAATCTCCCAATTTCTAATCAATATCATCAAACGGCTGAATTAAAATGTATTAACTTTGGGCTTTCATTAAATTAATTCAATAACAAAATGAAGAGAGATACTTTGGTTTTTGATATTATCAGGAAGGAACACGAACGTCAGTTGGGCGGAATTGAATTGATTGCTTCAGAGAACTTTGTAAGTGAGCAGGTTATGGAAGCAATGGGTTCGGTAATGACCAACAAGTACGCTGAAGGTTATCCGGGAAAAAGATATTATGGTGGTTGTCAGTTTGTTGATATGACCGAGCAACTGGCCATCGACCGTATTAAGGAATTGTACGGAGCCGAATGGGCCAACGTTCAGCCACACTCGGGCGCACAGGCAAATGCTGCTGTATTGAGTGTTATTCTTAAGCCGGGCGATACTTTCCTCGGCCTCGACCTTTCGCACGGTGGTCACCTTTCGCATGGTTCGCATGTAAACTCATCGGGTATTCTTTACAATCCGGTTGCCTACAAGGTAAAAGAAGATACCGGAATGGTGGATTACGATGAGATGGAAGCGCTGGCCATCGAGCATAAACCAAAGTTGATTATCGGTGGGGCATCGGCATACAGCCGCGAGTGGGATTACAAACGCATGCGCGAAATTGCTGATAAAGTTGGTGCATTGTTTATGGTGGATATGGCTCACCCGGCCGGATTAATTGCTGCCGGTTTGCTCGATAATCCTGTAAAATATGCGCACGTAGTAACATCAACAACACATAAAACACTACGCGGACCCCGCGGCGGTATCATCCTTATTGGTAAAGATTTTGAAAATCCATGGGGTATTACTACTCCAAAAGGTGTGGTTCGAAAAATGTCGTCGTTGTTGGATTCTGCGGTATTCCCTGGCCAGCAAGGCGGGCCGCTTGAGCACGTAATTGCTGCAAAAGCTGTTGCATTTGGCGAGGCACTGGAGCCGGAGTACAAAGAGTACCAGGCACAGGTGAAAAAGAATGCTGCTGTTATGGCACAGGCTTTTGTTGACCTGGGCTACAAAGTAATTTCGGGCGGTACTGATAATCACTCGATGCTGATCGACCTGCGTACCAAATACCCTGAAATCACCGGTAAACTGGTTGAAAATACTATTGTAAATGCCGAAATTACCATTAACAAAAACATGGTGCCTTTTGATAGCCGTTCGCCATTCCAAACTTCAGGTTTGCGTGTAGGCACACCGGCTATTACAACCCGTGGTGTAAAAGAAGACCTGATGCCGGAGATCGTTCAGCTGATCGACGACTCGATTGCACACATTAACGACGAGGCATACATTAAAGCAGTTGGCGAAAAAGTTCACAAACTGATGAAGGACTTCCCGCTGTTTGCCTACTAGGTCTCAGTATAGAGTTTAAAGTTCAGTGTTCAAAGTTGGGCGCTGACAAGACATAAAATTAACCCGGAAGGTAAGCTTAACTTTCCGGGTTTTTGTTTACTTTGAACTGAGCGAAGATGAGGACTGAAGAGGTGAAGGATTAAAGCATCAATAAATTTTAAGATTATTGAATTGTGCGCGCAACTCTGAACTTTGAACTCAAAACTAAAAGAACTACGGATGGAATGGTACATGATACTGGCACTTGTTGGAACCGGAATTGCCGCCGGATTTATTAATACCACTGCAGGAGGCGGCTCTATGCTAACCATGCCTTTACTGATGTTTATCGGGCTGCCCGCCAATATTGCCAATGGCACTAACCGTATCGCCATTTTGCTTCAGAATGTTATTGCCGTAAAAACGTTCAAACAAAAACATGTACTTGATTTTACCAAGGATTACCGGCTGGCCATTCCGGCCATCGTCGGATCGATTATCGGGGCACTGTTTGCTGTTGAAATTGATCCCAACCTCTTAAAAAATATCATTGCCGGACTAATGGTGCTTTTGTTGCTGCTGGTGGTCTTAAAACCCGAAGTATGGATTACCGATCAGATCGGGAAAGTGAATCCCAAACCGTCGCCGCTGCAATACATCATTTTCTTTGCAATAGGTTTGTTCGGAGGCTTTATTCAAATGGGCGTAGGATTTTTTCTGCTGGCCGGATTGGTTTTGGGCTGCGGACATAACCTGGTGCGTGCCAATGCAATAAAGGTTTTTATTATTTTGATCTATACCATATTTTCGCTGGGGATATTTATTTATAATAAACAAGTTGACATTGTTGCGGGTTTAATACTGGCTGCCGGCAATATGCTCGGAGCATGGCTGGGCGCCAACTTTACCGTAAAAGGAGGCGCAAAATATGTTCGCTACATACTTATTCTGGCCATGCTAATTGTGATTTTGAATTTGTTTGGAGTTTTTGGTTAGTTTCAAGCTACAAGTTGCAAGTTGCAAGTCACAAGCGATAAGCTGTTTTGGAAAAAGAATTATCTCCCCTCTGTGAGGGGAGTGTCCGTCAATTGACGGACGAGGGGTGAACGTCATCAAATTATAAAAGTAGATTGGAGCATCAGAATAAAATACCAGTAACCATCATCACCGGCTTTCTCGGAGCCGGGAAGACTACTTTTATCAACTTCCTGCTGAAATCAAATCCGGACAAGCAGTTTGCTTTGGTAGAAAATGAATTTGGCGCTGTACCCATCGACACGAAACTGATAAAAGGTGTTGATGCCAGCCAGATGTTCGAATTAAAACAGGGCTGTATTTGTTGCACCATTTCCGATGAATACGAGCTGGTGCTAAAAGAACTGGCTGAGCGTTTCCCGGATGTAGATCACCTGTTGATAGAAACAACAGGAATTGCTGATCCGGCACCTGTAATTCAACCTTTTTTTGCTGATGAAGACCTGAAAGAGCTGTACGAATACAATGGCGCCATTTGTTTGGTTGATGCCCTGAATTTCGAAAATCTACCGGAAGAGGAGATGGCGTATAAGCAGTTGAATGTTGCCGATCTGATTCTGCTAAATAAAACGGAAAACATTGATGAAAAGCAGCAAGGAGAGCTTACCACAAAAATGAATCGACTGGCTCCGCTGGCAAAAATTCAATCAACAAGTTTTGGTGAAGCAAAAACGCTTGATTTGAATGAACTGAAACAACATACGTTTAATGCGTATTCATTTCTTTCGTACAAAAGCAATCATGTACTGGTGCGAACCAAAACACTTTCGTTTTCTGCTTCGCTGAATCGGGCCGCTTTCCTGTATTGGCTGGAATATACACTCGATATTTATAAAAGCCAGGTTTATCGCTGCAAAGGAGTGGTGTGTTTTCAGAACGAACCTTTTGAATATATTTTGCAGGGCGTTGGCGGCCGTTTTGAACTGGAAGAAGGGGATTTAATAATGGAAGCACCCGAAAGTCATATTGCTTTTATAGGCAAGCTTGATGGTTTGGCTTTAGATTTTAATCCTCCATTATAATTGCACGCAGATTTCGCGGATGGCGCAGAATTTTATTTGGGGGCATATCTCGTATCTGCGAAAATCCGCGCTATCTGCGAGAACCAATTCCTTACCCAAGAAACGCGATCCAAAGCGGAATTATAAGCACCGAAAGCAGTGTGCCCAGCACCACAATTCGAGCTACCAGTTTTGTTTCCAGTTTATACTGAACAGCCAGCGCGTACGGAGTAAGCCCAAGTGGCATTGCCGAATCGAGAATAGTGGCTTTAAATTGTAGGTCGTTCAGGCCGGCAGTACGGATGCCAAAATAAAGCAAAATCGGCAGAGCAATCATCGTTAGCACCACAAAAACGGAAACCCTGATCCATTCGCGGGGAGCGCCAATTTTGTTTTGCCCCAGGAATATGCCCAGCGAGAATAATACTATGGCCGTTACCGATTCGGCAAAAAGACTAACGGTTTTATCGATAAACGACGGCACTTTTAGTTGAAATAAAACGATGCACACACCCACAAAAACAGATATCAGCAGTGGGTTTTTTACCAGGCTCAGCATTAATTTCTTCGGCTGAATGCTTTCCTCTCCAGTTGCTTCGATAAGGATAACGCCAAGCGTTAGCAGCCAGAAAACATAAACAGCTGAAAGAACAGCTGCAACCGGTAAAATTTCGTCGACAAAGCTGCTGCGAAGAACCGGAATGCCCAGGTAAGCCACGTTTCCAAACGAAAGAATAAGGAAGAGCGAACTGCGTAAACGCTTCGAAAATCGAAAAATCCGTGCTATGGGGAAAGCCAGTAACATGCACACCGCAATGTATGCCGAATTAATAAAAATAAGTTGGGTATAGGATTCGCCTTGCGGGTCGAGGTGCATCAGCGAGGCAATAACCAGAGCCGGGAAGCCGATCCACAATGCGTATTTGTTTAGCACGTCAACCCACGGCCCGTGAGCGGCTTTTGTACGCGAAAAAAGTGTTCCGGTAAAAATAACGAGAAACAAGGGCGCAACAGTCTTCAGCGCCAGTAAAAAATGTGCCATAAATCCCTTTTATTTGTTTTCAGTCATGGCCCAGTCGCCATAAATAATGTGTTCGCGCACGTCGGTAACAAACATACCAACTTCTTTGGCTGCTGAAATTCCCAGGTCTCCGTCTTCAAAAACCTGGCAAAATTGTGGTTCAACACCCATCAATTCAGCACATTTTAGAAAGGTTTCAGGATGTGGTTTGTGCTTCTGCACGTCGTCGGCTGAAACTACAAAATCGAAATATTCACGAATGCCCAGCTCTTTTAACTGCACTTCGGCACTTTTCCCGCTAGCACCTGTTCCCACCGCCATGGGCAGTTTTCCGTGGTAATTTTTTACAATCGCGATTACCTCTTCAATTGGTTGCAGCAAATGTGCCGAGTCCCAGAACGATTGTTGTTTCATACGAACCAGTATTTCAGGCTGTTCATCCACATTGTATTGCTCAACAATTCGTTTGGCAAATTCAATGGTCGGGCGGCCTGTCATTTCATGAATAATATTCGGATCAAAATCGAAATTATATTTTTTGCCTACGATATTCCAGGTTTCTACATGCACCGGAAGCGAGTTCGACAGGGTTCCGTCTAAATCAAAAATCAAGGCTTTTGCCTCGGGATGAACTGTAATTGCCATATTTTCAAATTTGCCGTAAATGTAACAGAACCCCGGCACAGCGTGAAAGTTCAATTGCTAATACATGAAGATTTAATCATCAGTTAAAAAAGTCATTCTGATTATGTTTGTGCGAATTGTAAAATAAATAGATAAAATCTATTAATCATTGGTAATAAGTAATTAAGATATTGTAAGTTAAGGAATTAATCATTTTTTAGTCATGCTGTTTTTTTGTATCTTAATGCAATCGTTGCATAAATTATCACTTAAAACTAAGTATATGGAAAACAATCATTCAAAACAAGGCAAATGTCCTGTTATGCACGGCGGAAATACTTCGGCCGGAGCATCAGTTATGGACTGGTGGCCCAATGCATTAAATCTCGACATTTTGCATCAGCACGACACAAAAACAAATCCTTTAGGAAAAGACTTTAATTACCGGGATGAGCTGAAAAAGCTGGATGTAGCGGCTTTAAAAAGAGATCTACGCGATTTAATGACTGATAGCCAGGAGTGGTGGCCTGCCGATTGGGGGCATTACGGAGGATTGATGATACGAATGGCCTGGCACGCTGCCGGTTCGTATCGAATTGCCGATGGCCGTGGTGGAGGCGGAACAGGAAACCAGCGTTTCGCACCACTAAACTCGTGGCCCGATAATGTGAGCCTGGATAAGGCACGCCGACTACTTTGGCCGATTAAGAAGAAATACGGAAATAAAGTGAGTTGGGCCGATTTGATCATTCTGACCGGTAACATTGCTTACGAAAGTATGGGGCTAAAAACCTTTGGTTTTGGTTTTGGCCGCGAAGATATTTGGCATCCGGAGAAAGATACCTACTGGGGAGCCGAAAAAGAATGGCTGGCACCAAGTGACGAACGTTACGACGATGTAACAAAACCCGAGACCATGGAAAATCCGTTGGCAGCCGTTCAAATGGGATTGATTTACGTAAACCCGGAAGGTGTAAACGGAAAGCCTGATCCGCTGAAAACAGCCCAGCAAATGCGCGAAACATTCCGCCGAATGGCCATGAACGATGAGGAAACAGTGGCACTTACTGCCGGAGGACACACCGTTGGAAAAACACACGGAAACGGTGATGCCAGTTTATTGGGACCCGATCCGGAAGCAGCAGATGTACACGAACAAGGTTTAGGCTGGTCAAATCCGCACAAAAGCGGAAAAGGCAGATATACCGTAACCAGCGGTTTGGAAGGTGCCTGGACGACCGAGCCTACGAAATGGGATAATGGTTTCTTTAAGATGTTGTTTGAGCACGAGTGGGAACTGCGTAAAAGCCCGGCAGGAGCTCAGCAATGGGAGCCTGTAAGCATAGCCGAAGAAGATAAACCGGCTGATGTGGAGGATTTCTCAATTCGTAACAATCCGATGATGACGGATGCCGATATGGCTTTAAAAATGGATCCGGAGTACAGAAAGATATCGGAAAAGTTTATGAATGATTTTGATGCTTTTTCTGATGCTTTTGCCCGCGCCTGGTTTAAACTAACACACCGCGATATGGGACCGAAAGTACGTTATTTCGGACCTGATGTTCCTGAAGAAGACTTGATTTGGCAAGATCCTGTTCCGGCTGGAAAATCGGATTACGATGTGAACGCGGTAAAAGCAAAAATTTCTACAGCAGGACTTAGCATTGCCGACATGGTTGCTACGGCCTGGGATAGTGCAAGAACTTTCCGCGGATCGGATATGCGCGGTGGTGCCAACGGTGCCCGTATTCGTTTGGCTCCACAAAAAGACTGGGAAGGAAATGAGCCGGAACGACTGAAAAAAGTATTGGCCGTGCTTGAGCCAATTGCTGCTGATTTCGGAATTAGCGTAGCCGACGTAATTGTATTGGCCGGAAATGTTGGGGTAGAGCAGGCCATTAAAAATGTAGGAATGAATGTTGCTGTTCCGTTTACACCCGGACGCGGTGATGCTTCCGATGAAATGACCGATGCCGAGTCGTTTGCTCCGCTGGAACCGCTGGCCGACGGTTTCAGAAACTGGCAGAAAAAGGATTACGTGGTTAGTCCGGAAGAAATGATGCTTGATCGTGCCCAGTTAATGGGATTAACGGCTCATGAAATGACGGTGTTAATTGGCGGTATGCGTATGCTGGGAACCAATTATGCCGGCACCAAACACGGTGTGTTTACCGATAATGTTGGTACGTTGAGCAACGATTTCTTTGTAAACCTTACCGATATGACCTACGTTTGGGAGCCTGCCGGAAAAGGACTTTACAACATCCGAAACCGGAAAACCGGCGAAGTAAAATGGACGGCCACACGTACTGATCTGGTGTTTGGTTCGAATTCTGTTTTGCGTTCGTATGCTGAGGTGTATGCACAAGACGATAACAAAGAGAAATTTGTAAGCGATTTTGTGAAAGCCTGGAATAAAGTGATGAATGCCGACCGTTTTGATGTAAATTAATTGGTAACTCATTCAAAACTAAAAGGCTGTCCGGTATTACTTTGGACAGCCTTTTTTATGTCTTTAACAATTTTGCTTTTCAGATTTCCCAGGCAATAACAATATTTGTTCGCATTTCAATTTCGTTGGGTGATAGTACTGATGTAATATCAGCTTTGGCATTACGGGTCATTGGCAATATTTCAGCATTCATGAGTTCCATATTTGTATTGAAAGTTCCAATCATCCGGGGTTCGCCGTACTGGATTGATTTGATTTTGCCCAGTTGAACATCGGCGCTTTGGGCAATCACGGTTGCTTTTTGTTTGGCATCTTCTACGGCCAGCTGAATGAGTTTTTCTTTTACCATTTCCATTTGTTCCTCCGAAAGGGCAAAGTTCAGATTGAAATTCGACTGCAGATTGTCTTTGATCAGTTCAAAAATTTTATCATTTTTTTCATAATCTTTTTGTGTACGGATGGTAACCGGAATATTTGCCTCGTAGCCTTCAAACACCGGCTGCCGCAATTGGGGATCATATTTTTGTACTTCGTGAATAGCAAAACTGTTTGTTTTTATCAGTTCTTCGTCAATCCCGTTTTTAATAAACAGCTTTTTTATTTTGTCAATTTTTTCAACCGACATTTCCGCGCACTGCTTGTAATTTTCGTCTTTAACACTAAAATTTACAGTGAATGATATTTCTTCAGGAGCCAATTTAACTGATGATTTTCCTTCAACAGTAATAATTCCATTTTGATTATTTTGAGCGAAAGAGCCAAATGCAAAAAGCATAACGGCAAGGGATAAAATAATTTTCTTCATGACTTAATTTTTAATGATTTTAATTGTTTGTCTGTTACTCTGATTTTGTAAAGTTACAAAGTATATGCCAGAAGAAAGTTCATCTTGAATAATCTCATTTGTGTAGCTTGTAAATACCTTTTGAAATGGCTGGTTTTGAGAATAATCGTCAAAATAAGACAACAAAAAATTTAAATCCCTGTGTTATCTCATAGCTTGAAAATCGTAACTTTTGCTACTTTCGGGCTTCAAATTAAAAATCAAAAAAATGCGTCTAATTGTAATTATTCTTTTACTTCTTGTTCAAACTTTTGCTTTTGCCCAAACCAAACAAATGAGTCTGGAAGATGCCGTTTACGGGCGTTATACCTATTTGTATCCCGAGTCAATGTCGGGTTTGCAATGGATGGATGATGAACATTTTTCTTTTATTGAAGACAAATCGATTGTTGCCGAATCGGCAAAATCAGGCGAGAAAAGTACTGTTTTTTCGCTCAATGAGTTAAACGAAATTACCGGTGCAAACTTACAACGCATTCCATCATACCGCTGGATCGGCCAAACCGACCTTTTGATTTCGGATGCTAAAAAATATTGGTTGGTTGACAGTAACACGAAGAATGTAAAATATAAAATTGAACTTCCTGAAAATGCTGATAATGCAAGTTTTTCAGAAGAAGGACAATATGTGGCTTTCACTCAGGGCCACGATTTATTTGTGGCGCTGGCCAACGGAACAACAAAACAAATTACAAGCGATGGCGGTAACGGAATTGTAAACGGACAAACCGTACACCGTAACGAATTTGGCATATCAGGTGGTATTTTTAATTCGCCCAAAGGAAATTTTGTGGCTTTTTACCGCAAAGATGAAAGTATGGTGAAAGATTATCCGCTGGTGGATTTTATGGCACGTCAGGCAGAACTCACGCCGGTAAAATACCCGATGGCCGGAATGGCAAGTCATCATGTAACTTTAGGTGTTTACAATATTGAAAGCGGAGTAACAACATTTCTGAAAACCGGAGAACCGCTCGATCATTTTCTTACCAACGTAGCCTGGTCGCCCGATGAAAAAAGCATTTACATGGCCGAGTTGAACCGCGAACAAAACCACATGCAACTAAATTGCTACGATGTGGTAACAGGCGAAAAAGTGAAAACACTTTTTGAAGAATCGTCGGATACCTATGTAGAACCATTGTATCCGGTTCAGTTTTCGAAAGTGAATCCCGGCGAATTTTATTACCTCAGCCGTCTGGATGGCTGGTTTCATGTGTACAAATACAATACCGACGGAAAGTTGGTGCAGCAAATTACAAAAGGCGAATGGGAAGTTACAAACATACTGGGTTTCGATGCTAAAGAAAAGACACTTTTTGTTGAAGCTACCCTCGACGATCCGCTGCAAAACAATATTTACAAGGTGGATGTGAAATCGGGGGAAACAGAGCGACTCTCGAAAGAAGACGGTGTTCATGGCGGAACTTTAAGTCCTGATGCTGCTTATGTTTTAGATCGTTGGTCAGGCACGGAAGTACCCGGAAAAGTAGATTTAATTTCATCAAACGGAAAAAATACACGAACAATTTTTGCGTCGGAAGATCCGCTAAAAGACTACCAGTTGGGCGAAAATAAGCTGGTATCGTTAAAAACGAAAGACGGGAAATACGATTTGTTTGGACGATTAATTTTGCCGAATGATTTTGATCCGGCGAAAAAATACCCGGTAGTAGTTTACGTTTATGGCGGACCACACTCGCAACTGGTAACCAAAGGCTGGCAAAACCAGGCGCGCTGGTGGCAGTATTACATGGCATCGCAGGGCTATATTGCTTTTACGCTCGATAACCGCGGCACAAACAACCGTGGCCGTGCTTTTGAAACAGCTATTCACCGAAATTTAGGTGTATTGGAAACTGAAGACCAGATGCAGGGGATTGAATACCTGCTTTCGCTGCCTTATGTTGATGCTGATCGCATTGGCGTTCACGGATGGAGTTACGGTGGTTTTATGACACTAAATTTAAAATTAAAACATCCCGAAATTTTTAAAGTGGCAGCTGCCGGTGGCCCGGTGGTTGACTGGAGCATGTACGAAATTATGTATGGCGAGCGTTACATGGATATGCCGCAGGAAAATCCGGAGGGTTATAAAAATTCAGATATGACCAAATACGTGGAAAATCTCGATGGAAAACTGATGCTGATTCATGGCGTGCAAGACGCAACAGTGGTGATGCAACACAGTATGAAATTTCTGCGCGAGTGTGTGAAACAAAACAAGCAGGTCGACTTTTTTGCTTACCCGATTCATGAGCATAATGTGCGCGGAAAAGACCGTGTGCACCTGATGGAGAAAGTGAGCCGCTATTTCTTCGAAAACCTGTAAATTACCTCGCCGAAAAACGTTTTTTGCTGTTTCCGGGGGAGCCGGAAAGAGGCAATGATGAACTGATATTGTATATTTAGGTGCAAAAACCAATAACTTTGCAGATAGCTAACCAATAGAAAATAAATTATTATGAACGGACAAATTAAAGAGATAGCCATGAGGCTAAGAGGTTTACGGGATGTGCTCAATATTTCAGTTGACGAAATAGCAACTGCATGCAAAGTGTCCGCCGAAGAATACGAGAGCTATGAAAGTGGAAAAACAGATATTCCGGTTGGTGTTCTCGAAAATATATCAAAGAAATATGATATTGGGTTAACTGCATTGCTTTTTGGCGATGAACCTCACATGAAATCATTTTATCTCACCCGGGCAGGCGAGGGAACAGCTATGGAGCGTACCCGGGCCTATAAATATCAGGCGCTGGCATCAGGGTTTATCGGACGGAAAGCTGATCCGTTTGTTGTAACTGTGGAGCCGGATGCTGAAGAAAAACCAATTCATCTGAATAGTCATAGTGGACAGGAATTGAACTTTGTTTTGGAAGGCAAATTATTGTTGAGTGTTGATGGACATGAAATGATACTCAACCAGGGAGACAGCCTTTATTTTGATGCAACTCTTCCGCACGGAATGAAAGCATTAGAGGGGAAACCAGTAAAATTCCTGGCTGTAATTCTATAATAAAACTTGATGCTACATGATTGAAAAATACTTAAAACAGACTGCTTTTACCGATTTTGAGGATTTTAAAGCCAATTACGAGTTGATTATTCCGGAAGATTTCAACTTTGCCTACGACGTGGTTGACGGCTGGGCAGCAAAAGATCCCAACAAAAGAGCATTGCTTTGGACAAACGATAAAGGCGAAAGCCGAACATACACCTTTGGCGAATTGAAAGAAATAACCGACCGCACTGCCGGCTATTTTTCGTCGCTGGGAATTGGAAAAGGCGATATGGTTATGGCTATTTTAAAACGCCGTGCCGAGTTTTGGTTTACCATTATTGCGCTGCATAAAATTGGCGCCGTTATTATTCCGGCAACGCATTTGCTCACTAAAAAAGATATAATTTACCGTAACAATGCCGCCACCATTAAAGCCATTGTTTGCGACGGCGATGAACTGATAACCAAAAATGTGAACGATGCTTCGCCCGAGTCGCCGTCTGTTGAAAAGCTTGTTTCAATCGGCCCGGTTATTCCTGAAGGATGGGAAGATTTTCATAAAGGAATTGAAAATGCTGAGCCATTTCAACGTCCTGCTGAGCCTACAAAAAATGATGATCCGATTATTGTAAGTTTTACATCGGGAACTACCGGCGATCCGAAAATGGTAGTGCTCGACAGTGTTTATCCGCTGGCGCACATTGTTACGGCAAAATACTGGCAAAACCTGCACCACGGTAGTCTTCACCTTACCATTGCCGACACCGGCTGGCTAAAAGCTGTTTGGGGGAAATTGTACGGACAATGGCTGGTTGGCGCATCGGTATTTGTTTACGATCATGAAAAATTTACACCTTCCGATATTCTGGAAGTGCTTTCAAAATACCAGGTAACTTCGCTTTGTGCACCGCCAACAATTTTCCGATTTCTTATCAGGGAAGATTTTGAAAAATACGATCTCTCGGCACTGGAATGGTGTACCATTGCCGGCGAAGCGTTAAATCCGGAGGTTTACAACCGTTTTTACGACTTAACAGGAATAAAACTACGCGAGGGGTACGGACAAAGTGAAACTACCTTGTCAGTGTTTACTTCGCCATGGGTAGAACCCAAGCCGGGATCGATGGGACTTCCAAGTCCGCATTACGATATTGATTTGCTGACATCGGAAGGACGATCGGCCGAAGCCGGTGAGCAGGGGCAAATTGTAATACGTATCGACAAAAATTATCCGGCCGGATTGTTTGGCGGATACTACCGCAATCAACAACTGACCGACGAAGCTATGTCGGATGGAATATATTACACCGGCGATTTGGCCTGGAAAGATGAGGATGGCTACTTGTGGTTTGTGGGCCGTGCCGACGATGTAATTAAAAGTTCGGGTTACCGTATCGGGCCTTTCGAGGTGGAAAGTGCATTGATGACACACCCCGCCGTGGTAGAATGTGCCATTACAGGTGTGCCCGACGAAATACGTGGGCAGATTGTAAAAGCAACGGTTGTGTTGGCTAAAGACTACAAGGATAAAGCCGGCGTGGCCTTGGTGAAAACCTTACAGGATCACGTAAAAAAGGTAACAGCTCCTTATAAATACCCACGCCAGATCCAATTTGTGGAGGAACTGCCAAAAACTATTAGCGGAAAAATCCGACGCGTAGAAATCCGCGAGCGCGATGATTCAACAAAATAGCTTATAAATCATCCAATCCTCACGGGGTTGTTATTGTGATGATTTTGATTGGTATTTTACTATAAACGAACACCTACAGCGTTCTCTTTTATTCAAATAGAACCCGGTACGGGTTCGCTTATAGTAGTAGCAAGGTTAAGGACATTCGTTTGATAACCCGGTACGGGTTAGATGTTTTTATGAAATTCCTTCCGGATAATTGCAGGCTGTTTAATCGGAAATCATATTTTTGCGTAACATTTTTGCAAAAGTTGTATTTGAAACGATTCGAACAAAATAAACCGGGTTCTTTAATTGGAATTTTTGTGGTTTTGCTGTTGTTGGTTCCCCTGTTAAATTGGGGGCAGAGCAGTATTAACGGCGAAGATTTCCAATCGCGATTGTTGCAAAATATTCATCAGCAGGTTTTTGAATATCCCTGGAGCAGTGCTGCTTTTTTCCCGGGCAATCTGGAGTTGGCCAGTCGTCAGACCATAAAACGGCAACTGAAAAGCGCGAAAGAATATGCACATAATCCGGATGCATTTGAGACCTGTTTTTCGACTTTAAATAATTTGCCTGCACCCGATAAAGCAATTTTCATCAAAAACTTTTATTTCTATCGGCCGGGAATAGTAAGCGAATTGGCCAAAGCCGGGTTGAGCGAAGAATTGCAATATTTGCCGGCAACACTATCGGCATTTAACATCGAAGCAAAAAGTCCGTTTAAACGAGCAGGCGCATGGCAGCTAACACATTTTCAGGGTGTATTGAATGGTTTGCAAATCAATAAGCTGATCGATGAACGACTGAATGTTTCTAAAGCGACGCATGCTGCTGTTCAGGAGTTGAAGAAGAATGAAGCGTTGTTCGATCATCCGAAAAAAGCGATGCTGGCGTTTGTTTTTGGAAAAACGCAGATTAAAAATTTGTGTCGTCGTGCCGGTGGCGATAAGTGTTCTGTAAACGAATTGCTGGAAGTGGCACCAAAAGAAATGACTGATTTTATGGCAGCCTACCAGGCAACAGCAGCATTTTTAAGCCAGAACAAATTTATTCCGGAACAGGAACTTCCAAAAACAGCAGAAGCAAAAGTACGTATTCAAACGCATTTCGACCAAATAAGTGCTGTGCTGCCAATTTCAACCGATGAACTTCGCTTTTTAAATCCGCAGTTTCCATATTCTATCATCCCAGAACAGGCTTCGATTACTTTGCCTGAAAAATTGAAGCAAGACTTTTTGTTTCTGCAGGATTCCATTTACAATGGTGTTGATTCAACGCTGTTTGAGGTGGTGGCGCAAAAAATTGAATATCCGCCGGCACCCAACCGTCAGTATGTGGGCGAGAAGGTAAAGGATCTGGAAATAGAAGGAAAAACAAAAATCAAATACACCATAAAATCGGGCGATGTGCTGGGATTTATTGCCGAAGATTACGATGTGCGGGTAGCCGATTTAAAATACTGGAACAATATTTACGACGAACGCAAAATTCAGGCGGGTAAAACGCTTGATATTTTTATTGACGATGAAAATGCCGATTATTACCGCAACCTTCAGCAAGAAACAGCTAAGAAGGAGGAGCAAAAAACTGTAGTTCCGGATTTTGCATCCGCAACTTTGCCGGGGATTGTTGTTCCCGAATCGGCAAAAAAAGTAGAGCACATTGTAAAAAGTGGTGAGTCGCCATATGTAATTGCACAAAAATACGATGGCGTAACGCCCGAGAAAATACTGGAATGGAACAGCGTTAGCGATGCGCGTAGAATCCAAATTGGTCAGAAATTAATTATATACCTACAATGAAGCCACTTCAAACATTAACATTTACTTTGGGTGTAATTGCCTTGCTGGCTGGCGCCATGTGGCTGATGCCCGACGATGGTTTCGAGGTGGGGGAAATGACCTTACATATGCCTACATTCTCTGAAATGATTGTTGGGGATGATTTGGAATATGCCGACGTTTCAGAGATTATTGCGCAACAATTTGAAATTGATTCGCTGGTAGATATTGAAGTGGATACCATTGCCGGCGATACGGTTGTTGAAGTGATTCACCGGGCAGATTATGATACACTCGTGCAATCGGTTCGGCGAATAGAAATGACAGATTTGGGCAAAGAAAACCTGTACCGCTTTTTCGATCATTTAAAAAGCGACTCACTGGTTCGGATAATGCATTACGGCGACAGCCAGATTGAAGGCGACCGCATTACTGCTTTTCTGCGAAATAAACTGCAGGTAAAATTTGGCGGAAGAGGAGTTGGTTTGCGTCCGGCCTTGCAACCTTACGACTATGTTTTTAGCGCCAATCAAACGAATTCCGACAATTGGAAACGTTACCCGATTTACGGGAAAGTGGATTCAACGGTTGAGCACAGTCGTTACGGAGTTATGGGAGCTTTTTCGCGTTACGCCCCTTTGGCCAACGACACCATTCCGTTTAAAGATTCGATGATTTACGAGGCTGAAATGAATGTCTCGAAATCAGATATCTCCTACAAACGTACGCGCGAATACGAAAATATGCGTTTGTTTTACGGGCATACCAAACGCCCGGTTGCGGTGCAGTTAATCGCACGCGGCGATACCGTTTTAAGCGATACGCTTTTGGCCGACACCACCTACGCAGTGCTCGAATGCGAACTGCCCGATTCAACGAGTAGTGTTACACTAAAATTCTCGGGATACGATGGCCCTGATGTTTATGGAATTGAGCTGGCTTCGAAAAAAGGAGTGATTATGGATAATATTGCCCTAAGAGGCAGTTCAGGAACAATTTTCACAAAAGCCGACTACGAGCACAGCCTGAAAATGTATAACGACCTCAATCCTAAGTTTTTTATCCTGCAGTTTGGTGGTAACGTAATTCCATACATTAAGGATAAAAAGGCGATTGAGCGTTATGGCCGGTGGTTCGGCAGTCAGATTCAGCGAATTAATTCCTTGTGTCCCGATGCAGCCATTCTTGTAATTGGCCCAAGCGATATGTCGACAAAGAAAAAGGACAAGTACGTAACTTATAAACATTTGCCACAGGTGGTGGAAATGCTTAAACAAGTAGCGTTGGAAAATAACTGCGCTTATTGGGATATGTACCAGGCAATGGGCGGACACAACAGTATGCCCTCGTGGGTGAATGCGCAACCCGAATTGGCGCGTCCCGATTATGTGCATTTTTCGGCACGCGGAGCACGTTTGGTGGCCAATATGTTCTACAATGCATTGATTCTGGAATACAACAATTATTTGGAGGAGGAGATGTAATGGGGGAGAAAGTTCAGAGTTCAACGTTTAGAGTTCAGAGTTCAGGGTTCAGGGTTCATAGTTCCAATACAGCTGTCATTTCGAACGCAGTGAGAAATCTGTTACAGGGAAGTTACAAGTTACAAGTTGCAAGTTACAAGTGGTTAATTAATCTTGTTCTTCAATCTCTATTCAATCTCCATCAATCTCCATCAATCTTAGTGCAATCGGTAAAGGTTCGAGGCTTGTCTTTGCTGCTTTTTAGCTTCGTCATGCTGCTTTCCACATCTGTTTCAGCGCAGCAAGACAGCTACTTTTACCACGTTAATCAATACAATTTTGTTCGTTACGATCGGAATGAAATGCATTACCCCGGAGACCGGACAAATGCGGAAAGGTTTTATGCAAAATTGGAGCAGCTGGTAACTACCGGCGAAGGACGAGTGAATATTGTACAAATTGGTGGCTCACACATTCAGGCCGGCTCGTTTTCGGGGCAAATGCGCAACCGTTTTCAGCAGCTTAACGGCGAAATGAATGCCGGTTGGGGATTTATGTTTCCGTACCGTATTGCACGCACCAACTCGCCTTTTGGTTATTACATTCGTTACAACGGTTACTGGAAAACATTCCGAAATGTAGAGGGACGAAAAAGCGGAACATTGGGCGTGGGCGGAATTTCGGCAACAACATCTTCTCCAAAAGCGGAGTTGACGATACTGTTGGAGGAAGAAAACGAATTGGATTACAGCTTTAATAAACTGAGAATTTATTACGAGAACACAGCTAAAAATTACAGCATAAATATTGATTCGGATTTGGTGAAAAACAAGGTGGAAGCCAACGGATACATCGATTTTGAATTGAATGAGTGGGTAGATAGTTTACAGATTACACTGGAGAAAGATTACAACTCGCAAGGCAATTTTACGTTGCTGGGAATGACCACCGAATCGAATCCAAACGGGATCATGTATCACAGTATTGGAGTGAATGGGGCACATGTTCCGGCATTTTTGCGCTGCCAGCTTTTTGCAGAGCAACTGGCCGACCTTAGTCCTGACTTGGTCATTCTCGGACTGGGAATAAACGATGCCTACGGACGCCGTTTTTCGCAGGCTCGTTTCGAAGATCATTACGGACAACTCATTGATAAAATAAAAACTGCGGCACCCAATGCGCTTATTGTGTTTACCACCAATAACGACAGTTACATGTATCGCCGGTATGTGAACAAAAATGGCGCGAAGGTTCAGGACAGCATGTTTAAAATGGCCAAAAAATACAATGCCGGCGTTTGGGATATGTTTTCGGTAATGGGAGGATTAAATTCCATTGTGCTGTGGCAAAACAACGGCCTGGCGCAAAGCGATAAAATCCACTTTACCCGCGAGGGGTATTTAATGATTGCAGACCTGTTTTTTGGTGCGCTGATGAAGGATTTTGAGAACTTTTTGATTGATAAAAAAGAAATTACAATAAACAGTTATTTCGAGGATGGAGGAGAGGAAGGAAGCTATGAGGGGCAGATTTCTCAGTCGCTTACTCCTTCGAAATGACAATATAAACTAGAACTGCTTGGATTTACTGCAACAAATAGAAATAAAAGAACTGCTACGGAATATTTTTCTGTACGATAAAATGGCGCCGCTAATTTTTACGCGCTTTTTCTTTTGGGCATTTTTTGCTATTGTGCTGGCTGGTTATTCATTGGTTTATAAAAACAAAAACCGCAGCGTTCGTGCCGGGTATCTGTTCCTTGTAAGTTTATTTTTCTATTACAAATCCAGCGGATTCTTTTTCTTCATATTATTATTTAGTACGCTCACCGATTTTTTTATTGGCAAGGGAATTTACAAATCGAAGAGTGAGTTGATTCGAAAAATGCTGGTAGCAGCAAGTGTTGTTATTAACCTCACCTTGTTGGCCTATTTTAAATATGCTTACTTTTTTATCGATAGTATAAACCTGATGCTGGGCACCGATTTGCATGTGATTAATCACCTTGCACTGTGGGCCAACGAAGCAACCGGAACACATTTCGAGGTGAACCAGATTTTGCTGCCGGTGGGTATTTCGTTCTTCACCTTTCAAACCATTAGTTACTCGGTTGATGTGTATTGGGGCGAAACCAAACCCGTAAATAATTTAATCGATTTTGGTTTTTATGTATCGTTTTTCCCACAGTTGGTTGCCGGACCGATTGTTCGTGCATCGGGATTTGTAAAACAGATTTACGAAGATTACCGCCTTTCGAAAGAAGAATTTGGCTGGGCCATTTTCTTCATTCTCAAGGGCTTGATCAAGAAAATATTTATTGGCGATTACATTGCCGTAAACTTTGTCGATCGGGTTTTCTCCAACCCGGTTACCCATTCGGGATTTGAGAATCTGATGGCATTATTTGGCTATTCGTTGCAGGTTTATGTCGATTTTTCGGGCTATACCGACATCGCGATTGGAGTGGCGCTGTTAATGGGCTACCGCTTGCCGCAAAACTTTAATTCGCCCTACAAGGCAAAAAGTGTTGCCGAATTCTGGAAACGCTGGCACATGTCGCTTTCGTCGTGGCTGAAAGATTATTTGTATATTCCCATTGGCGGAAACCGCGAAGGCTCGGTATTTAGTTATATCAGCCTCGGCATTATTCTGGCCATCATTGTCCTTTTGGCTGGAAAGTTGATACTGGTACCGATATTTGCCGTTCTTGTGCTGTTGTTTGCTTTGCTGGCGCATTTCTTTCCCAACATAAAACGCCACATCAATACCAACATCAACCTGATGCTTACCATGTTGCTCGGGGGGCTCTGGCACGGTGCATCGTGGCAGTTTATTATTTGGGGAGGCCTCAATGGTGTTGGTTTGGTCGTTTATAAATTCTGGCGCAAGATAAGCCCGTGGGAAAAACGCAGTAACTGGCTGGTGAATATCTGGAAGATTGCGATAACCTTTACTTTCATCACCTTTACACGCGTATTTTTCCGCTCCGAATCGATGGACGTTGTACGCGGAATGCTGCACCAAATTGCTACCGACCTTAAAATTTCGATGATTCCTGAAGTAGTAGTAGCCTACAAATGGGTGTTTTTAATGATGTTGTTTGGTTTTGTTACCCACTGGCTGAGTTACGATTTAAAAGACCGCGCAAAAAACTGGTTTATCGCATCGCCCATGTGGGTTAAGGCAGCTATTTCTGCAATTGTGGTTATCATTGTTTACCAATCCATTTCGGCCGATATGCAACCGTTTATTTATTTCCAGTTTTAAAGGTTTGATCTTATTCAAAACGCATTGGTTCCGGCCCTGTAGGAGCAAAAGAGATAAACCGTTTTTTCGATTGTTCGTCGAGTGAAAATCCAACAAAGCTCATATCATCCGGATGGAAAGGGTAGAAAGCCAGGCGTAGCCGGAAAGTTTCGAAAACAAGGTTCTCGTTGTGTAAACGAATGCCAATACCAATGCCACTGTAGTAATCCTGTTTAAAAATAAGCTCGCGGTTCGAGCCAATAACACCAAAGTCGGCAAAACCAAAAATGGCCACATTGAATTTGTAGAACTGTGCTGGCAGAAATACAACATGTTCCAGTTTTAGGTTTAAACGCTGTTTGCCGATGGCCATGTCGCTATCAAAACTTCGGATATGGTCATGATCGCCCAGTGTTAAATGTTCAATGTCAAAGCGCCGGAAACCCAGGGTGTAATTCAGATCGGCAAATGTTCGAACGCGCTTTTTACCAGCTGCATGTAGCTTCGAAATAAAGTTTAAATCGCCATGAATCATTCCTTCTTCAAAACGAGCATCTTTTAAATACCCGCTAATTCCTAACGATGTAAACAGGTATCCGCGCCTGCTTAGCAGCAAATTGCCGTTCGATGTTAAAAAATGCAGGTAGTGCCGGTCGCCAAATTCATTGGCATCGTAGCCATAAATAAATTCGTTTTTAAAACCTTCGGGAATATCTTCGGTAATTCCGTAGCTGTAAATCAACTGGTCCTGAATATACCGGCGTTGCGAAATAGTGAGGCTGGCCAGGTACAAGGTGTGGTTGGAGAAAAAGTGACTATTTTCGGGGGCAACTGCCGGATCGTCAAAATAGTTCCAGTTATTCATTCCTGCCGAAAAAGCCAGTTCGGTAATGTTTTCGCGCTGCGGACTGATATTAAAACTTCGGCCGCCCCAAAGGTAATTTACCGAAAGATCCATCGGTTCCTCCACTTTTACCGGATCGTTATTGGTAATTCGGTCGGTGCGGAACATGCGTGCCGAATAACCGCCATAACCCCACTTTGTATTTTGCGTTAAAAAGGGCTTGGTTACCTCCGTTATAAAACCCTCGCGCCTATAGGTATTTAAATACCCCAGGCGAATGTCGAGAAATCGTCCGCCAATGTTTTTTATGTTGTAAAAAGTTTCAACTCCCAGGTAAGGTTCCTTCTCAACATGGCCAACAAACTTTACCGAAACCTCGTGGCCAACACCAAAAATATTACGGTTGTATATCTCTACATCGCCCGAGCTGGTGCCGTTTACACCTCCTGAAACCCCAAATGAAAAACGGTCTTTTGTTAAAACCAAAACATTCACCAGGCCCGGATAATCAGGATCCTGCTCCACATAAATACGTACATCTTTAATGTATGGTAAGTCCCTGATAATCCTTTCGTTTTCGTACATCAGCTCAGGCTTTAACATGTCGCCGATTTTGAAGAGCAACAATTTGCGAATGGTTTTCAGGTTCGATTTGGTGTGAATTTTATTGGCTGCACGCTCGGCCCAATGATTGGCTTCTTTTGTGGTGTCGGTGCAAGTGGGGCCAAAAACATCAAGTGCGTTAATGTTTATTTCGGCAATAATCTTGCCTTCGTAGTCTTTAAAATAATCGAGTGCAAGCGCTTTTTTATCAACGTAAGGACGGGGGGGGGTAATTATAGCATCGTATAGCCAGCCGGTAAGTTTGCGACGGTTGGCCCGGTTTTCCAAACTGTCGTAAAATTGTTCCTGCTGTAGGTTGGCGGGGGGAATAAGCAATGAAGTATCAAGTGGTGGAATTTGTGCCTTCACTTTGTTTGCCGACAACAGTGCCAGCATTACCGAAATAGTTATGATAAGCCCCTTCAACTTCACAGTTTCCCCTTTTACATCAGCAAATGAATAAGTTTTTTTGAAAGTAAGAATTTTATTATTTATAGTTTTTAAATTATACTGTTAATTTTCGTTAAACACAGCTCGCGAGAACCGATATTCGGGGTGCCTTATTGTAAAAAATACTTGAATGCTTTATTTATTGAGGCTTTAGCTGAAAGGATTTATATAATTACTTTCGACTTATTAAAAAAATTAACAAACATTTGCTTTTGAATTAAATATTTCTTTAAATTGCAAACACATTACTTAACTACACTAATTAAAAATGATCCTTCTTGAAAATATAAAAGGAAAGAAACTTACCGGTAATGCCTTAAAAAATTATCGCCGGAAAAAGAAAATTCTAAGTCTTTTATATGAAAACGACACACTTTCAGCAACATTTCTTTCCAAACAAATTGGGGTTAGTTTACCTACAGCCCTATCATTATTAAAAGATTTGGGGGCAAGCCAGCTGGTTGAAGTCAGAGGCAGTGGCGAGTCGAAAGGCGGACGACGCCCTACTTTATTTGGCCTAAAACGCGACAGCATTTTTGTTATTTCGTGCGAGTTAGGACGGTTTAGGGGCAAGATAGGAGTGTATAATTCGCATAATGAGCTTGTGGCGCCAGTTGTTGTCATTCAAACTTCAATTGATGATGATGACCTTGTTGATAAACTTTACGCAGAATCAAAACATGTAATCGACGACAACGGAATTGATTTTAACAATGTATATGCAGTTGGAATTGCAATGCCTGGTCTGATCGATTCGAAGGAGGGAATAAATTACACAATTAAAAAGGAAGCTTACAGAAATGTTGGTGAAAGATTAAGGTCAAAATTTAACAAAATCGTTTACATCAACAACGATGCCCGAATGGAGGCTTATGGCGAGTTTGTTTTTGGTGAAGCCAAAGGGTATAAAAATGCCATGATTATAAACTGGAACTGGGGTGTTGGTTTAGGGATGGTTCTTGATGGGAAACTATACAATGGAGGAAGTGGTTTTGCCGGCGAACTCTCGCATATAAAATTTGTTGAAGATGGTGACCTTTGTATATGTGGGAAACGGGGTTGTTTGGAAACAGAAATTTCGGCCTATGTTTTAATAAACAGAGCCCGTCAGGCAGTAGAACAAAACAGGATTTCGCAACTCACCGAAAAGTTTAAAAACCACGAGAAAGAAATTCGCGTACAGGATATTATATCAGCAGCAAAGTTAGGCGATGAGCTTTCTATTTCGTTACTAAATAATGTGGGACAAGCGCTCGGAAAGGCATTGTCAAATACCATACAGTTATTAAATCCGGATATTATCGTTATAGGAGGATTGGTATCAGAAGCCAACCAATACATATTAAATCCTATTCAGCAATCGATAAACCAGTACTGTCTGGAACAAATTTCCGGAAATACAAAAATTGTAATCTCAAATAACTGGCGACATTCAGGTCTGTTAGGGATTACAGCAAAATTATTTCAAAAATTATTTAGCGATATGAATAAATAATCTAAGTATTAATCTATTTCTAGTTCATTTAAATTCAAAATCTATGCGAAAGATTTTTTTGATTTTAGGAATGTGCTTTGCATTACTAGGTAGTGCATACGCGCAGCAAACGGTGACAGGGACAGTTACCGGCGATGATGGCCTCGGGATTCCCGGAGTCACTATAGTTCAGCAAGGAACAGGTAATGGTACTACCACCAATATGGATGGTAATTATACCATAAATGTTCCGGCAGATGCAGTTTTGGTATTTTCTTTTGTGGGTATGAAAACCGTAGAAGAAACCGTAAACAACAGAACTACTATAAACATTAGCATGCAGTCAGACGCTGTAGGTATTGACGAAGTAGTTGTTACAGCATTAGGTATTCAGCGCGAAAAAAAATCGCTGGGCTATGCCATGCAGGAAATTGGCGGTACTGAACTTGTTGATGCCAGAGAACCGAACCTGGCAAATACGTTGTCAGGTAAAGTATCAGGATTGCAGGTTGTAAGAGGAGCAGGTGGTCCAGCCGGTTCTTCAAAAATCATTCTCCGGGGTAATAACTCGTTAACAGGAAGTAACCAGCCTTTGGTTGTTGTTGATGGAATGCCAATTGATAACTTTACAGATGGTGCACAGGTTGACATGTGGGGATCTGGTGCCGGTAGGGATTTTGGTAGTGGTATCGGAGACCTTAACCCTGATGATATTGAATCAATGTCAGTTCTTAAAGGGGCATCAGCAGCAGCGCTTTACGGATCACGAGCAGGTAACGGGGTAATACTTATTACAACGAAAAAGGGACGGAAAACAAAAGGAGCAGGTATTACCATTAACTCACGGGTTGGTTTTGAGTCGCTTTTAACACAGCCTGATATTCAGAAAGATTTTGGACAAGGTTCATACGGAACCTACGACAGGTTGTCACGGCAGTCGTGGGGGCCAAAAGCAGAGGGACAGATGGTTGAAGACTGGCAAGGAAATCAATCGCCGTTGCAAACGTACGATAACCTGGATAATTTTTTGAGAACAGGGATCGTATCCAACCAGAATGTTTCCTACTCACAAATGATTAACAAAACAAATATTTTTGCTTCTGTAACCCGTTATGATAACCGAAGTGTTATTCCGGAAACTCACATTGACAGAAGTACCTTTACAATGCGTGCAACAAGTTTGTTTGGCGAAAACGAAAGGTGGAAATTCGATACCAAGGCAACATTTATTAAATCGAATGCCGAAAACAGACCATTAGCAGGTATTGCCGCTCAAAACAACTCGTTTTATACCATGTACACCTTGCCGGTGTCGCTTGATATCAGAGACTTTAATCCTTCAATTGATGAAGATGGAAACCAGGTATGGTGGGACGATGCCAGTACTCCGCAAGGAAACCCCTGGTGGAATTTACAATATGGTAAAAACACGGATACGAGAGATCGTTTGATTGGTTTTATGTCGTTGGCATATGATTTTACCGATTGGTTAAATGCTGAAGTAAAAGGAGGAACAGATTATTATACCACCAAAAAGGAAGAAAAAATCCATTCAGGAGGTATTGTTCGTCCATCTGGTGTTTATTCAAAAAATATCGATGAAGCTTTTGAAAACAATTTCAGTTTTCTCGTTAAAGCACAAAAAGACCAGTTAATTGACAGGTTAGGAGGTTTCCTTACCGTTGGTGGAAACATGATGCATCAAAAAAGTAACGGAATGGGTGCTAATTCAGGAGATTTGGTAGTGCCCAACCTGTTCAGCCTTAATAACGGAGTGGATAAACCTTCGGTATCACAAAGGTATTCCGAGAAAAAGATTAATTCGTTATACGGAGCCTTGCAATTAAATTGGGATGGTTATATCTTCCTTGATGCGACACTGCGAAACGATTGGTCATCAACAATGCATAAAGATAACCGCTCATTTCTTTATCCGTCTTTAAGCCTGTCGGGTATTATTACTGACATGATTACACAAAATGGAGGCTCGCTACCAGAATGGATAACGTTTGCAAAAGTAAGAGGTTCTTATGCTGAGGTAGGTAACGATTTGCCACCTTACCAGTTGTATAACACATACAGCATTGGAAAGTCAAACTCTCCACATGATCAAACTACTGCTGCTCCGGGAAGTATTTTATACGATCCGTCGGTGGTAAATGAGTTGATAAAATCTTATGAAGCAGGTTTTGATTTGCGCTTTGTTGACAATCGTTTGGGTTTAGACTTTACCTGGTATAAGACCAATGCCACCAACCAGTTGATTAACCTGCCAATGGATTCTTTCAGCGGATACCAATCCAAGAAGATAAATGCAGGTAATATTCAGAATAAGGGTATCGAAATCATGTTTACTGCTGATATTTTCAGACAGCAAGGTGGTTTTAACTGGACTGTTAATGCTAATATGTCTAAGAATGAGAATAAAATTCTTGAGCTTGCCGATGGTGTTGAAGAATATAGTTTGGGAACAGTTGACGACCTGAAAATAGTTGCCATGGTAGGTGGAAATTATGGTGAAATGTACGGCAAAAAAATGGTTCGGGTTGACGACGAAGCCAGCCAGTACTATGGAATGGTAGTAGTAGATGAAAGCGGTTTGCCACTAAAAGGATCGGATTGGGAATATCTAGGAAACCAACAACCAGACTGGATGCTTGGTATAACCAATATGTTCTCGTATAGGAACGTAAGTTTAAGTGTGTTGTTGGATATGAAGTTTGGTGGAAAAATATTCTCAGGTACTACGGCTTTTACACATAGTCGGGGTACTGCAGCAGCAACAGTTGTTAATGGAGAACGCGAAGACTTTGTTGTAGAAGGAGTTATTCAGAATGAAGATGGTTCTTACTCAATGAACGACGTGGCTGTATCGCCGCAAGATTATTGGGGCCGTGTTTCGGCAACCGGAAACCTGGGAATTACCGACGAATTTACTTACGATGCTTCAAGTATTCGAATTCGAAATATAAAACTGGGCTACAAACTTCCTTCTCGTTGGTTTAACAATATCCCGATTAATGGTGCCGATATTTCTGTAATTGGAAATAATATTTGGCTGATTCACAGCGATACTCCCGGAATAGATCCGGAATCAGTTATTGGTGTTGGTACCAACGCAATTGGTATGGAGATGGGATCTCCTCCAACTATGAAGTCTTATACATTTAATGTATCACTTAAATTCTAACAGGGAGGGCGAAAAATGAAAAATATTAAAATTATACAGATAATAGTCACACTCGTGACGGTTGTGTTCTTCACGAATTGTAACGATTTTGAAGAAATAAATACCAGCCCAACAGCTGTGGGGCCAGATAAAGTTCAAATCGAATACCTTATAAATAATTCAATAATCAAAGCGCAGCAAAACCCGCATATTGCCGAGCGTATGTTTATTCTGAACTGGAAAGCCGCGGCGCATTACGAAACTGGTGGCTATGCAATAACAGGAAGCGATATTAACGGTTGGTCTGAAGATTATTGGAAAGATTATGTGGGCACCTGGATTAACCTGGCTCAACAGGCAATAACACTTGGCACCGAATCAATGGAAGCCGGAACAGCTTATTCGTATACCAGCAACCTGGTTCAAATTGCACGTATTTGGAGAGCTTATTTAATTAGCGAAGTAAGTGATAACTTTGGTCCAAACCCGTCTATTAATGCATTTCAGGGTGAAAATCCTGACTCTTATAGTTTGCAGGAAATTTACCATTTTATAATTGAAGAACTGGAAGATGCACAAAGCATGCTGGATGAGAGTGTCGACATGTCGAGTGTGGCAGACTACGACTACATGTTAAATTTCGATGTGGTAAACTGGAAGCAGTACGCCAACTCGTTGCGATTGAGATTTGCCATGCGTTTATCGGAAGCAGAACCATCGTATGCAAAAACTGCATTTGAAAAAGCGGTAAGTGATGCCGGAGGTATAAATGGCTTTGTGAACACGCTCGAAAGTATGCCAACCGTACCGGAAGATGGTGGATGGAAAGACTTAACACGTGTGATGTCTCGCCCATGGAACCGACAGTTCTTAACCGCTACAATGTCAAATATTACGTTCGGTTTAGGAGGTGTTCCTTCTCGTGATCTTGCAACTGTTCCAGGAACATCGGTATACAATCTAAGCGCTGAAATATTTGATGAGTACGAAAAACCAGTACACGACTACCTGGGATTGTATTTGCCTGATAATATTGCCACTGCTGTAAATAATCCGGCAAAAGGACACTTTTTTGATGGAATTCCTGATAAAATTGATCCGCGTATTCTTAAAATGTTCGCACTCCCTGGTTATGATGATGGTACGGTAATGTTTAGATACGACCCTACAGGTGATGCGTATACTGTAAAAACCTGGAATATGGAGAGCGATACCGCCTTATTTAATGTGCGCTATAGCTTCAATGCTTTTACAAATGGTGATGTAGGCGAAAAAGGATCAAGAACTGATAAATTATATTGGTCATATAATCAGCCGCATATTTCAAATGTTTATCATGAAGGACCGACAGAGCGTGTTTGGTTTGGTCCATGGGAAACGTATTTTCTTTTAGCAGAAGCTGCTACCTATGGATGGAATGCAGGTGGTACTGCAAAGGAACATTATGAAAATGGTGTGCGAATTAGTTTTGACTATCACGGACTGTCAGAATTTGCTGAAGATTACCTGGCTTCAACGGAATATAGCAGGGCAGGAACATCGGTAAGTTTTGATCATACTGATGAGGCTACAAGTTATACGATTAATAATTACGATCCATATGATGAAACTGCTGGAACTGTAACTTACGAATATCCAGAGAACTTTGGATCAGTAACGAATAACGATGTTTTATCAAAGATTATAACACAAAAATACATCGCCAACTGTCCGTGGCAACCGCTTGAGGCATGGAATGATCACAGAAGGCTGGGATTACCTTTCTTTGTAAATCCGGCTGCAGAAAATATTCTTCCGAATTTGCCCGGGGCTACTCCAACCGGTGTACTTGAAAGCAAAAGAGCGTTTTTCCCACAGCGGTTGCGCTATCCGGTTTCGTTACAAAATACCAATCCGGAAAGTTACGATCAGGCATTACAATATTTAAATGGCGAAGATTTGGTAACTACTCCTTTATGGTGGGCAAAACAGTAACAGTACTATTTTCAATAGATTAATAAGTTTGGTTAGGTTAAACCGTCGTTCATTGAGTTGAACGGCGGTTTTTTTTGTTTTTCCAATAAGGGTATTTCTGCCGTTAGCTGTCTGCTATAAAACGAAGGTTAATTTTTTTTCATAGATAAAGCGTTTGATTAGCAAGCCGCCGGTGAATAAATCGGCGGTTTCTCCAATGAAACTAAAATTGCAGGAAACAATAAAACAACAACAGAAAACATTGTATTCTATTACCCGGGGTAATAGCGTGAGTAAAAAAAGAAAGGGCAATAGTTTACCGCCCTTTCTTTTATATTGTAGTTGGTATAGATTATACGTCTAGTTGTCCTTTACCATCTGCACCATTAA
Organism: Draconibacterium orientale; assembly: GCF_900111425.1. Classification (NCBI taxonomy): domain Bacteria; kingdom Pseudomonadati; phylum Bacteroidota; class Bacteroidia; order Marinilabiliales; family Prolixibacteraceae; genus Draconibacterium; species Draconibacterium orientale. Next base: position 64,926 of record NZ_FOHT01000013.1, read on the forward strand.
GGTTTCTAACTTTGGTGGTTCCGCCGCCTGCTAAAGTCAATTCAATTGGTTTATTGGTTTTCCAGGCACCACGCGTAAAATCGGGCACTTCAATAGGTGCCGATCCATTTGCGATCGACCACTCGCTTAGCGGTGTTAACGAACTCCACGCTGCGGCATCGTAAACATCCATATCAACCGGAAGTCCGTTGCGCAGGCAATCAATCAGGCGCCAGTCCATAATAAAGTCCATTCCGCCATGTCCGCCAACTTGTTTGGCCATTTCGCCAACACGTTTTACAATTTCAGGCTCGTACTTTTCGCGCAGTTCTTCCATTCCGGCTTCATCAACCACATCATGACCAAAAGCAATGTGTTGAAGTGGCCATTTTTGCGCAAAACATTTTGTTCCGCTAAGCAGGTGAATACGCGAGTAGGGACGTGGCGAAGAAATATCGTGCTGAATAAGAATAGTACGACCTTTGTTGGTACGAATCATTTGCATATCCATATTTCCGCGCATATCCATTCCTACAAACTTCTCGAAGAACGGATCTTCCTTGGCTTTTTCTTCAATGCGGTTTTTCAGCGTAAAATCGTCCGATATCATCGCTGTCAGGTAGTCCATTTTATCGCCACGGTTGATATTCATGGCCTGGCAAATTGGCCCCAATCCGTGTGTTGGATAAACATTTGCCTGACGCTGGTTTTCGTACAAACGCCACATTTTGGTGTAGGCACCATCGGTCATTTTTTCATCCTGAGGCTTGCTGAAGTGCCAGTAATCCAAATCGTGAATATAGGCTCCTTCACCATGAATAAGGTCGCCAAAAACACCCTGACGAACCATGTTTAGCGTGAGCAATTCAAAAAAGTCGTAGCAACAGTTTTCAAGAATTACACAGTGCTTTTTTGTACGTTCGGAAGTTTCAACCATTTGCCAGCACTCATCCATGGTTTTGGCCGCCGATACTTCAAGCGCTGCATGTGCACCACCTTCCATGGCTGCCAGTCCAACGGGTACGTGCCATTCCCAGGGGGTGGCGGTGTAAACCAGGTCGCACAAGCCACTATCACACAGTTTTTTAAATTCCTGCTCGTTGCCAACAAATTCTTTGGCTTTTGGTAAGCCGGCATCGGCAAGAATTTTCTGAGCGCCGTCAACCGCAGCCTGGCGAATATCGCACAAGGCTACAATTTCAACGCCGTCAATATAAGTCATTCGTTTTACCGCACCCGAGCCGCGGTCGCCTATACCCACAAATCCTACACGCACTTTATCGAGTTTTGGTGCGGCATAACCACACATATTAAACTGTTGCGGATTAGTGTTTACGGCTGCATCTTTTATAAATTGCATGGCCGATGGCTCTGCTTGTGGCTGGCTGCACGATGTTAGTCCTCCGGCTGCGATTCCTGCTCCTACTGCACCGGTTACTTTAAAAAAATCCCTGCGATTTGTTTTCATTTTGGTTCAGACTTAATGTTGAGTTTTGAAAAAATTATTAAACACTTGTAAAAGAAAGTAAAATTATTAAAAAAGACAAGAAGAAAGCCCGGAAAGCGGAAGCAATTATAAAATCATTCCATTTTTACTTATATTCGGCGAGTTATTTCGATATCAAACAAAAAGATGTTTTACTTAAATTACTCTCTTAGTCGAACTAAAATCAATTAACATGAAACGTTTTCTGTTTTTAAGCGCATTCTTAATGGCTTTTTTATTTACGGTAGCGCAGGAAAGTGTAACCAAACAGGGGTGGAATTTTGGTGCATTGCCGGCCGTAACTTTCGATACCGATCTTGGATTTCAGTATGGTGGTTTGGTAAATCTTTATCACTATGGCGACGGAAGTCGCTATCCGAAGTACGATCATAGCATCTATTTCGAAGTATCGCGATTTACCAAAGGAAGCGGAATTAACCGTTTTAATTACGATTCGGATAAATTGATTCCCGGACTGCAAACTTCGGTTGATATTAGTTACCTGAGCGACCGCGCCTACGATTTTTATGGATTTAACGGTTACGATGCTGTTGTAAACAAAGATTGGTACGACGATGAAACCGCAGACTACAGAACCCGGATGTTTTATAAATACGACCGCAAACTATTTCGTTTTAAAGTGGATTTGCGCGGAGATTTGGCCGGCGAAAAGTTTGACTGGGTTGCTGGTTTTAACCTCCTGAATTTTAAACTCGACTACGTTGATATCGAAAAGCTGAATAAAAATAAAGACGATGAAGACTTATTGCCTCCGCACAGCGAAGAGCCCGGACTTTACGAGAAATACCGTGAATGGGGAATTATATCGGATGAAGATGCTGATGGCGGTTTTGTGCCAACAGTAAAAGCCGGTATTGTTTACGATACCCGCGATAATGAACCCAACCCAATGAAAGGAATGTGGACCGAAGCTGTTTTACTGGGCTCGCCCGAGTTTTTGGGAGGAGAGCATAGTTTTACCAAATTATCGCTTATTCACCGCCAGTATTTTACTATTGTGCCAAACGACCTTTCTTTTGCCTACCGGCTGTCCTACCAAACTACGCTTACCGGCGATGTTCCTTTTTACTATCAAACACAACTGATTACTTCAATAATGAAAAGTTCTACTTCTGAAGGATTGGGAGGTGCCAATTCATTACGCGGAATATTGCGAAACCGGGTTGTTGGCGATGCTGTTTTTTTAGGAAATGTTGAAGCGCGCTGGAAATTTGCCCGCTTTCAGTTTAAAAACAACAACTTTTACCTGGGACTGAATGCATTTACCGATTTTGGCCGGGTAACAAAAAAAGTTGATTTTGAAATTCCTGATTTTCCCTTTGGGGAAAATATGTTGGATGAAGTAGATAATGAAGTCAATTATTTCGATGATGATTCTGAGGCCATGCACTATTCATTCGGTGTAGGTTTACGCGTTGCCATGAACGAAAACTTTATCATTCGCTGCGACTATGGTATGGCTGCCGATGAACGCGATGGTGATTCCGGTATTTATATCGGATTGAATTACTTATTTTAATCTGAATAATTCCCCGTGGCTTTGCCTCGGGGATAGTCAACTTCAAGAATTTTATTTATTCGTTTCGGCAGGTTTTCATTTTGCTGCTAAGCAGTGGTTTTTTATCTCAACGATAAAAAGCCACATCTCAACGAAAAAATTCTTTTGGGGCGTTAAAGTCCTGTAAATTTGAGTAGAAATTTAAAAAACAAACAAAATGAAAACACGTAATATTCTGCTCATTGCTACAATCACACTTCTGTTGTCGGGGTGTGTGGTTTATTCGTTCTACCCTTTATATACCGACAGCGATCTGTTTGAAAACGATTTGCTGTTGGGCGAATGGTTTGAAGACGATGATAATGATGTCGTTTTTAGTGGTTCTGATGATTCGTGGATTTTTACCCATCCGTTTCTTGGCGATAAAAACGATGGAATACGTGACAAAAAAAGATACGTGCTAAGACTTACTTCAAACGAGGATGGCGTAGTGAAAGAATCGAAATTTGAAGTGCATGTAATTAAATTGGCCGATGAATATTTCCTGGATTTTTACATTGACGATTACGGCGATGACGATAACATTACTTTAGTTGATCTGCACCTGGTTCCGGTTCATACTTTTGCCAAACTATCGGTTTCTGATGACAAACTCGAAATCCGTTGGTTCGATCCGGAGTGGCTGGAAGATTTGATTAAGGAAAACAAGATAAGAATTCATCATGAAGACAACGGTGATTATATTCTACTCACCGCCAAGCCTAAAGAGTTGCAAAAATTTGTAAGCAAATATGTAGATTCGGAAGAGGCTTTTGAAGACGGACTATCCGTAGAGTTATTTCGAAGAAAATGAACACTTACTTAAAAATTACGCTTGGGCGGCTTATTAAAAACAGGGTGTTACAACATATCCTGTTTTGGTGTTTGTCGTTTTTAATACTGATGAACGTGCTAAAAGTATCGGCCGAAGTAAAACAGATCGACCTTATTTATACGGCTGTTTTTCACCTGCCCATTGTTTGTGTGGTTTACCTGAATTTAAAACTGCTTTTTCCGCTACTTTGGGAGCGTGGCAATTATTTTAGCTACGCTATGGCTGTAATTGCGGCTACAGCTTTTGGCTCGGGCTTTTACCTGCTTCTGTTCAGCAGCCTGATCGATTACATTTTCAAGGGCTATTATTTTATTGCCTACTACAGCTTTTGGGATATTTCGCTGTTCTTCGCTATTTATCTGTTCATCTCTGGTTTATTGCACCTGGCGCGTGGCTATTTCCGAGCCGAGGAACTGGAAAAGGAAAAATCGCAGGCCGAGCTAAAAGCTTTGAAATCGCAGATTAACCCGCATTTTCTTTTTAATTCGTTGAACAGCATTTACAGTATGGCTCGAAAAGAAGCGAAAGAAGTGCCGGAAAAGATCGTTCAGCTTAGCGATTTAATGCGCCATATAATTTATGAATCGGATGCCGATTTTATTGCGCTGGAAAAGGAAGTGGAAATGCTGCAGAATTATATTGATATGCAGAACCTTCGGTCAAGGGAAAACAAAATAGTATTCAATCTCATCGGCGAAATAAAAGGAAAGAGAATTGCTCCGTTGTTGTTCCTTCCTTTTGTAGAGAACAGCTTTAAGTACGGAATGAAAGGTGGTGCCGATAATGCTTTTGTAAACATTAAGATTGAAGTAGTGGGGAAAGTTTTGCATTTCGAGGTGGAAAACAGTAAAGGACAGGCCAGCGATCCGTTTTCGGCTAAATACCACGGTATCGGAATTGAAAACGTAAAAAAGCGCCTGGAAATGATTTATCCCAACCAACACAAGCTTAAGATTGTGGATAACGAAGAAACTTTTAAAGTACTTTTACAAGTGCAATTGAATTAGCATCATGGGCAAAACAAAAACATTAAGCTGTATAATTGTTGATGACGAGCCTTTATCGCAGGATGTGATCCGCGATTTTGTTGAGGCTTGTCCGGAGCTGGAGCTTGCCGGAGTTTGTAACGATGCCTTGGAAGCCGGCCAGCTGCTAAACGAGAAACACATCGACTTGCTGTTTTTAGATATAAACATGCCCAAATTAAGCGGAATCGGTTTTGTAAAAAGTTTAAAAGAACCACCGCTGTTTATTTTGGTTACTGCCTATCCGGAATTTGCTTTGGACGGTTTTGAGGTTGATGCCGTGGACTATTTGCTAAAACCGGTTTCGTTCGAACGATTCAGAACAGCAGTGAACCGGGCACTTGAACGTTTTTCCTCACGCGAAGAGAGCGGTGGGCAACATTTAATGGTACGTGCCAATAAAAAGGATTACCGGCTTAATCTCGACGAAATTATTTACCTGGAAGCGCAGGGCGATTATGTACGTTTTGTTACAGAAACACAATCGTTAATGGTACACGGGCGGTTTAAAGATTTTATTGCCCAGCTACCGGAAAACCGATTCGCCCGCATTCATAAATCGTATGTGGTTTCGCTTGCCAAAGTGGTTTATCTCGAGGGTAACAGCGTTAAACTCGGCGATGTAAAATTGCCGGTTAGTTTGAGTTTTAAAGAGGCTTTTGTAACTAAACTAAATGCATAATAAGCTACATGTTATAGAGATGTCATTTCCTTCCATTAGTGATACACTTACTCAGAGTGAGAGCATCACTATTTAAAAGCACAAAAAAAGACACAACCCAAAAGGAATGTGTCTTTCTTGAAATATCTTTTGTTTTACTAGAATTTAAATCCCAGTGTAAACATTACGTCGTGAGTTAGACCATCGAATTTCGCGGCTTCCGGTACCGGATAGTAACCTGAACTAGGTGCACTATACGGAAGTTCGTATTCCATCATATCAGTCATTCGGTAGGCAAGGTCGAAAGTGAAACTGCCAAAACGGTAACCTAAACCGGCTGAGTACACATTCAGTTCGTCGTTCGATTTGAATTGATCGTTTCCTAATGAGGTGGATTTATACGCTGTTGGATAATACTCGTAACCGGCACGTAAACTTAAGTTGTTGGTTGCGCGCAATTCGCCACCAACACGGATGTTTCCAACCGATTTATAGGCATCCTTAATTTCCTGATTTTCGGGAGTAAATCCGTAACCATCGCCACCTTTTCTGAGTTTTGCCGACGAATAATCAACATATTCATAATCAACACTGATCAAACCTTTTTTTGCAATAACAAAAGCACCGCTAAATGTTGCACGAAGTGGCGTATGCAATTGATAATCGTAATTGTTTAGAGGTGAATATCCGGCATCATCAACTACGCCAGTGTCTTCAAAATCATTTTTTGAATACATCGATGTATGGAAGAAATCGTGCATGTCATAAAATGTTGGCGTGTGAATCGATGCACCCAAACGAACTTCGTTAATAGGCTTGTAGATTAGTCCAAATTTAAAGTTGTAACCAGTTCCTGTTGTTCTCAGGTAGCTGTCGAATTGCATGTCAACAAAGTTTGGAATTACGTTCTGATCGTCCCATTCCTCGTAAGTGCTCGATTCTCGGTAATAAATATCAGTCACGCCTAAGGTGGCTCCTAAATATATTTTGTGGTTGAAGTTTAATCCAACGGCAAAGTTGTATTCATCTATTGATCCGGTACGGGAAATACTTTTCCTTTGCGATACCGGGTAGTTCTCAACATTCTGGTCAAAAGGATTTTTTTGAATATCACTTCTCCAAAATCCTGCATCTTCATCGTAATACATTATATCGGCACCCGAATTTGTCTCCGAATTGTAATAGGCCAACTCTTCGTAGTAATCGCTCCATCCTGCATTTGGATCTTCTCCATTTCCATTTTCAATCAGGTCATCCAAAAATGAACTTGTTACTCCAGAAGCTCCCATAAGCGAGTTGCTGTTAAAGTCTTTCAGGCGGTTGTAGCCAATTCCAAGGTTAACGCTGATCAAACCAACATCGCTGCGCGAAGCTGTTGGAATAACTGTTACATAGCTCAAATTATTTAAGGCAACGTTGTATTTGTTATCTTCCATCAAGGTATTCATGTAGTTGCCTTCCGTTTTGCCATAAGTGAATTTTGGCGTAACGGTTAATTCCGACGATCGGTAAACTCCCAAACCGGCAGGATTAATACTGATGGAAGTAAAGTCGCCGCCTAATGCTCCAAATGCATTACCCATTGCACCGGCACGGGCGGTTCCGCTAACTTGAATGTTGGAATAACGAAGTGCATCGAGCAAGTCTTGTGCCTGCATAAAAAAGGGCATAAATAGAGCCAGTAATAGTATGCTGAAATATTTTTTCATGGCAAATAGTTTTTGTCGTTAATGATCTTTAATACTATCTTCTTCCACCACCACTACGTGATGAACCACCAGAACTTCTTGATGAACTGCCGCTGCTTCTTGATCCGCCTGAAGAGCTGCCGCTGCTTCTGTAACTGCTACTGCTGCCACTGCTTCTGTAACTGCTGCTGCTACTGCTTCGGGTAGGAGAGCTGCTGTATGTGCTGCTTGATTTGGTAGAAGACGGTGCACGATATGACCGTGAAGAGCTTCCACTACTTGAACTACGGTTGTAGGTAGAACTTGAACGATATGATCTGTTGTAAGTTGAAGTCGACTTTGGTGTCGTGTAATCTGAACTTGATCGATTATTGTTCGAAGTAACTACCCGTGGTTTTGTGTAGTTTGTACGTGCATCGCTACTTGGTCGTGTATAGCTTCGGGTTGTTGTTGCCGAACCCGGACGAGTGTAACTTTGCGTACGTGTAGTAGCCGATTTTGATGTAGTTGTTGCCGGACGAGTAGTTGCACTCGTTGTTCTCCTTTGTTCGGTAAGAACTCTTGCGTTATTTGTTCGCGATCTGTCGGATGTAGCCCTGGTTCTGTCGGTAGTTCCCGATTTGGTTACAGTGCTTGATCCGCGTCGGTTGTTACTAGCCGAAACTGCTGCTGCAGATGATGATCTGCGGCTTGCATCTCCACGGTATACATTGGTACCTGTTGAACGGCGTTGGCCATAAGCATAACCTCTTCCGTAATCGTTGTAGTAACCGCCGCCGCCGTAATAGCCGCCGCCGTACCATCCTCCATAGTAGCCTCCGCCGTACCATCCACCGTAGTATGGTGGGTAATAACCATAGCCCCAGCCATAATATGGGTAATTCCAACCCCAACCCCAGCCGGAATAGAATCCACCCCAGCCAAGCGACCAGCTAAGTGACCATGAAGGGTAGTACCATGACGAGTAATAATAAGGATCGTAGTAAAACGGATCGTAATAACTCCAACTATCCCAATAGAACGGATCATAGAAGGACGGACGGTGGAAACGACGGATACGGTAAGCGTAATCCAGTTCGTCGCCATCGTAATAGTTGTTTATTACGTATTTCATTTCATCGTCGTTGTAGTATACTGTTGTGTCGCTGCCTTCCAGTTCCATTTGGTCCATGTTGTAGCGCAACACATCGGCATCTTCTTCCGAGCCTTCGAAAATATAGTTGTTCATGGTATTGGTACCATCTTCCCCTTTTTCAATATTGCTGATGATCATGGTGTTGGCCGATTTTTCAACCGGTTGTTCCACAACCTCTTCAACTGCTATCGGAGGAGGAACATCACCCGGATTAAAGTAGATGTCGTCGGAATACGTACCAGACACATATCCTCCCGTCGTACAAGCTCCAAGAATGATAGCCAGTAATCCTAAAAATGTTAATCTTGATTTCATAAGGTATCCTCCGTTTATTTAATGTCAATAATAATTACTTTCTTTGTAAGCTCAAAATTTATAGTAGTAAAAACAAAATCTATACCAAATATTAGATTATGGCGAAAGAATTGACCTCGCGTAGCGAGAATTATTCACAATGGTACCAGGATTTGGTGATTAAAGCAGACCTCGCTGAGAATTCGGCAGTTAGGGGCTGTATGGTGATTAAGCCTTATGGCTACGCCATTTGGGAGAAAATGCAGGCCGAGCTCGACCGTATGTTTAAAGAGACCGGACACGTTAATGCTTATTTCCCGCTTTTTATACCAAAATCTTTTTTTAGTAAAGAAGCCGATCACGTTGAGGGCTTTGCAAAAGAGTGTGCAGTAGTTACACACTACCGATTAAAGAACGATGAGGAGAATGGCGGCGTGGTTGTTGACCCGGATGCCAAACTGGAAGAGGAACTGATTGTACGACCGACTTCTGAAACCATAATCTGGAATACGTATAAAAACTGGATACAGTCGTACCGCGACCTGCCAATTCTGGTTAACCAGTGGGCCAATGTTGTGCGTTGGGAAATGCGTACGCGTTTGTTTTTGCGTACTGCCGAGTTTTTGTGGCAGGAAGGACACACGGCTCACGCCACTAAAGCAGAGGCGATTGAGGAGACCGAAAAGATCATTAATGTATATGCTGATTTTGCTGAGAATTTTATGGCTGTTCCGGTTGTAAAAGGTTTAAAATCGGCCAACGAGCGTTTTGCCGGTGCTTTGGAAACGTATTCTATTGAGGCACTAATGCAGGATGGAAAAGCATTGCAGTCAGGAACTTCACACTTCCTGGGGCAGAACTTTGCCAAAGCTTTTGATGTAACTTTTGCCACAAAAGAAGGAAAAGAGGATTACGTTTGGGCAACATCGTGGGGTGTTTCAACCCGTTTGATGGGAGCGTTAATTATGGCGCACTCTGATGACAACGGTTTGGTACTGCCTCCAAAATTAGCGCCTTACCAGGTTGTAATTGTTCCAATTTACCGGAACGAGGAACAACTGGCTGAAATCACTGAAAAGGTGGACGAGATCATCGCCAAATTAAAAGCAAAAGGTATTTCAGTAAAATACGACGACCGTGATACACGTAAACCGGGATGGAAATTTGCTGAATACGAATTAAAAGGTGTTCCGGTACGTTTGGCAATGGGACCACGCGATTTGGAGAACGGAACAGTGGAAGTTGCCCGTCGTGACAACCTGACAAAGGAAGTTACTTCGCTTGACAATATCGACGAGTACGTAGAAAATTTATTGGAAGACATTCAGCAAAATATTTTCAAAAAAGCCTACGATTTCCGTGCTGAAAATACACGCAAAGCTGATACCTGGGAAGAGTTTAAAGAAATATTAACTACAAAAGGTGGTTTTATTTCGGCACACTGGGATGGAACACCAGAAACCGAGGACCTCATTAAAAACGAAACCAAGGCAACTATTCGTTGTATGCCTTTGGAATACGAAGAGGAGGAAGGAAAGTGTATTTACTCGGGTAAACCTTCAAAACGCAGGGTGTTATTTGCATTAGCTTACTAATTTGACGTCATTCCGAGAATCCATTCAAGATATTTTCGATAGAAAGTTGATATGGTCATTTGTACCCCTTTGGCTGTAGCCATTTCCCCTTTTTAGGGGAAACAGTATTTAAGAAAAGTCAGAGGCCATAATATGAAGTAGGAAGATTTTTAGAACTCGCTCTCCTCGTGAGGGGAGCTCCCGGCAGGGTGAGGGGTAAATAACTCCTCGCAAATTAATCAAAATGACAAGAAAAATATAAAAGCAGCTCAAAAGGGCTGCTTTCTTTTTTTTCAGTATTTGTGTACATTTAAAAGCTAATATTTGTACGCTATGACTGAAAAAGAAGTTCGGGCTTCATTCCTTGAAGCACTGGTAATAAAATCAACAGTAAAACAGCAGGTTTACGAGAATACGCAGCAAACGTTCACCATCCTGAAAAAGGTGTTGAATCAGCTTGAAAAGGATTATATAAAGGCGGTAAAAGGGAAGGTGCCCGATGTGGCTTTGCCGCAATACCACGACCGTGGACCGTTTGAGGTGGAGTTTAAAGTAGGCGGCGATTTGCTGATATTTAGTATGCACTCCAATGTTTTTGAGTTCGATGATAAGCATCCGGTTTGGAAAACAAAATACATCGAAGAAGATTCGTTGCGATCGTATTGCGGAGTGATTAATATTTATAATTTCCTGGCCGATTCGTTTAAATACAACCGTGTTAACGACATTGGATACCTGGTGGCACGCATTTTTATCAACAAAGACAAACACTTTTTCGTTGAAGGAAAGCGGCAGTCAGACGAGGTGGTAAAAGATTTTGCCATCGATACCATTTCGCCTGGATTTATTCGGCAAATTGTTGAAACTGCCATTCAGTACAGTATTGAGTTTGATGCCTTAATGCCGGTTTACGATCAGGTTAAAGTGGCCACGGTCGATCAAATGCGGCAAAAAATGAGTCATTCTAAAATGGTTACAGGCAAACGTTTGGGATTTACCTTTAATTCGGATGATGTTTAGAGCCAGATACAGGATACTAGATACTGGATGCTGGATGTGAAAAAAGGATGTCATCTTTATTTTCAGCGTATAGAAAGATGACATCCCTGAATTATGGATGTTTGATACTGGATGCTGGATGCCAATTTGAAAGCTTTATCAGTTTTTATCCGGTGTAAAAAATATAAATTTGCACATCACGTTGAAAATAGAATATTTTAAAGTCAGATAACAGAATGGAAAAAGTAGTAGAACGATTTATCAATTACGCAAAACAATACACCACTTCCGATCCAAAAAGTAAAACATACCCAAGTACCGACCGCCAACTGGTTTTTATGAAAAAACTGGTTGAGGAGTTGAAACAGATTGGACTGAGTGAAGTGGAAATGGATAAATACGGTTACGTAACCGCAACCATCCCCGCCAAGGGGATTAGCGATTGTCCGGTGGTTGGATTTATTTCGCATGTGGATACCAGTCCTGATTTTTCGGGCGAAAGTGTAGAGCCGCAAATTATAGAGAATTACGACGGCTGTACCATATATCTGAAAAACAAGGTTTGTATCGATCCAAAACAATTTCCTGAGCTGTTGAACTACAAGGGGCAGGATATTATTACTGCCGACGGAACAACGTTGTTGGGTGCCGACGATAAAGCCGGAGTAGCCGAGATTGTTACCGCTGCCGAGCTGTTGTTAAATTCGCCGGATTTAAAGCACGGCAAAATCCGCATTGCTTTTACTCCCGACGAGGAGATTGGCAAAGGAACCGACTATTTTGATGTGAAGAAGTTTGGTGCCGACTTTGCCTACACGCTCGATGGCGGCGAAATTGGCGAGCTGGAGTATGAAAACTTTAATGCTGCCGGAGCTACTATTAAAATTAAAGGATTGAGCGTACATCCGGGTGCCGCCAAAAATAAAATGATCAATGCCTTGTTGGTAGCGCATAAATTAATTGCCATGCTTCCTCCGACACAGCGTCCGGAACATACCGAGAAATATGAAGGTTTTTACCATCTCTTATCCATGAATGGTGGGGTGGATGCAGCAGAATTACTGTACTTTATCCGTGATCACGATAAAACCAAATTTGAAGAGAAAAAGCAGTTTCTTACTGAAGTGGTGAAACTGATCAATACCGAATACGGAAGCGAAGTTGTGGAGATGGAAATGGCCGACCAGTACTACAACATGCGCGAAAAGGTGGAGCCGGTAAAATACATTATTGATATTGCAGAGAAGGCAATGATTGATGCCGGTGTGGAACCTAAAATAAAAGCCATTCGCGGTGGTACCGACGGCGCACGACTTTCGTACGAAGGACTGCCTTGCCCGAATATTTTTGCCGGTGGTCATAATTTTCACGGGCCGTTTGAGTTTGTGCCAATTCCGTCAATGTTAAAATCGGTTGAGGTGATTCTGAACATTGCGCAGGCGGTTGGAAAAGTGAAAAAGTAGAATAAAGGCAATCGTATAAAAGCAGTCCATGTTCGATCAATTCATCATCAATAGTAAGGAAAAGCAGCTGATAAAGTCCGGGCAAAAAATATTGCTGGCTATTAGCGGCGGAATCGACAGCATGGTACTGCTGCATTTATTCGAGCGCTCGGAATTTGAATATGGCATTGCCCATTGCAATTTCAGGTTGCGTGGTGATGAGTCGGATGGCGACGAGGCCTTTGTGCGCGAGCAGGTGGAACAACACGGAACTGCTGCTCATTTTGAAACGTTCGACACCATCGAATACGCATCGCTTAAAGGCATATCTATTGAAATGGCCGCGCGTGAGTTACGTTACGGGTTTTTCGAGCGCATCAGCAAAGAGTATGAATACGACTGTATTGTAACAGCTCATCACCAGGACGATCTGATTGAAACTTTCTTTTTAAACCTGTCGCGGAAAACCGGCATAAAAGGGCTTACCGGGATAAAAGAGAAAAAGGGGAAACTGATTCGTCCGTTGTTATTCGCCAGTCGCGAAGATATTGAAAGATATGCTGCTGAAAATTCTATTTCCTACCGAGAAGATTCATCGAATAACGAAGTAGTTTTCCAACGAAACTTTTTGCGACATAAGATTCTGCCTTTGTTTTCGGAGTTAAATCCGGCTTTTAAAAAGAACTTTATGGCCAGTGTCGACAATCTGAAAGTGGCATACGATGTATATAAGGATGCTATTGGTGATGAGATAAAGGCGGTGCTGACCAATGATAAAGAGCAGTCGGTAATTTCCATTCCGGTTTTGCAGAATTCACAACATCCTAAAACTGTTTTGCTGGAAATTCTTTCCGGCTATGGTTTTAATGCCAGTATTGTTGACGCGGTTTATCAAAGCCTGGAAACACATTCAGGGAAGCAGTTTTTCTCGAAAACACACCGGCTGGTAAAAGACCGGGACGCATTATTCATTCAGGAGCTTACTGATGATGAAGACCGCGTTTATTACATCGAAGAGGATGACATGGAGTTATTTGCCCCATTCGATATTTCTATTGAGCGTTTGGATGCCAAAGGTTTTTCGATCATAAAAGAGGCGAATACTGCCTGCGTTGATTTGGAGAAAGTGCAGTTTCCGTTGTTGATGCGCAAATGGAAGCAGGGCGATTATTTCCAACCGCTGGGAATGACAGGTTTTAAAAAGGTGAGCGATTTCTTTATCGACCGGAAAATGCCACTTCACGAAAAGGAAAACACCTGGCTACTGTGCAGCGGCAAAAATATTGTTTGGATTATGGGCCAGCGATTGGACAATCGTTTTAAAGTAACACCATCAACAAAGCAGGTGCTAAAAATTGAAATAGGGTAGAAGCCGGTATTCTTTAGTCAATATTTGCCCAATATCCAATTTGCGATATCAGGAATCCAGGCTCTTCGTAAAAAGTGAAGGGATTATTGATTAAGGATGAATTGGTTGTTATAAGACAGAACGTTAAGAACTACAATTTTACAATTCAACAGTTTAACATTCTGTAGTATCCAGCATCCAGAAGCCAGTATCCAGCATCCAATCCTCCAGGGGCACGAATATGCAACCGTTTTCACAGTGTTATCCCAAAGGGGCACAAAGATAAATCTATCCCTTTGAGTGCAAAGCAACCCGGTTGCCCTCGCTGTCGATAAGCAAGGCCATAAAACCATATTCGTCCGAGATTTTTGTTTTGGGCTGCAGCACCTTGCCTCCAGCACCTTCAACCCGCGAAAGTTCGTTGTTCAGCTCGCCCGAGCGTGCTGTAAAATAAATAACAACACCTTCGGCCGATGGCTTTTGAAAATTGGGGTGGCATACCAGCGATCCGGCAGAGCCGTAGCTTTCATCTATCATCGGGAACCATGCCATATCCAGCGGCCCCATTTGGTTACGATCGAGTTTGATGTCCAATACTGTTTCATAAAATTTTATGGCCCGTTCCATGTCGGTAACCGGCACTTCAAACCAGCCTACTGCGTTACTTTGCATAATCGTTTAATTAAAAGGTTGTTGATATAAAACGAAAATCAAAACAACAGGGTTTTGAAACAAGTTGATTTTTAATCAAATGCCGGAAATTTACTTTTGGGAAAGGAGTTGGATACACTAAGATGGGGTAGGTATAAATGTTGTTGATAGGTAGTAAAAAGAACTTTCTACGATACTGAAATAGACATAGCCGGAAAGCGTATACAAAAAAGGATGCCATCTGTTAAAAGTACTGAACAGAGATGGCATCCTTTTTATAATTTAACAATTCTGCAATTTCGCAGTTTGTCAATTAATCTTCAAAAGTCATCGAGTAGGGGAAACTGCTTGTTTCCGTTCCTCTATTTTTATTGGGTTGGCTGGCCATATCAAAAACCAGCTCCCCGCCATTTTGAATGGTAGCGTGTTTCAGGAAATTTTTATTGTACGATTCACCGTTCAGCACCACATCGTTTACATAAACGTTTTCCTTCGAGTTATTGGTAGCATCAATCACAAACTCGTTGCCGTTTTCAAGCGTTAGCGTAATTTTGTTGAACAGTGGAGAACCCAATACATACTCGTCGGTTCCCGGACAAACCGGATAGAAGCCCATAGAACTGAAAACATACCATGCCGAAGTCTGGCCGTTGTCTTCGTCGCCACAATAACCATCAGCCTGGTACGAGTACAACTTTGTCAGCACTTCGCGAACATGCGCCTGTGTTTTCCAGGGCTGATCAGAATAGTTATACAGGTAAATCATATGCTGAATAGGCTGGTTTCCATGTGCATAGTTACCCATTCCTGCAATCTGCATTTCGCGAATTTCGTGGATGGTACCGCCATAATAGGAATCGTCGAAAATAGGCGGAACAACAAATACCGAGTCGAGCATAGCCACAAAATCATCGTTGCCACCCATCAGTTGTTTCAGGCCTTCAATATCCTGGAAAACACTCCACGTATAGTGCCAGCTGTTTCCTTCAGTAAAAGCATCACCCCATTTATAGGGGCTGAATGGCGACTGGAAAGTTCCATCTTCGTTTTTGCCGCGCATTAACTTGCTTTCAGCATCGTAAACATTGTGGAAATTGCGGGCACGTTGTTTATAAAGGTCAATCTCTTCCTGTGGTTTTCCCAGTTCCTGCGCCAGTTTCCAAATGCAGTAATCGGCATAAGCATATTCCAGTGTGCGCGCTGTGTTTTCGTTAATGCCAACGTTGTAGGGCACGTAGCCCAGCTTGTTGTAATAATCGGCACCATAACGGCCAACAGAATGAATCTGCTCCATGTAGCCCTTGGTGTTTTTTATCATGGCTTCGTATAAAGTCTCAATGTCGTAACCACGAATTCCTTTCAAATAAGAATCAGTGATCAACGATGCCGAGTTGGAGCCGATCATACATCCACGGTGACCCGGACTCGCCCATTCCGGTAGCCAGCCACTTTCTTTGTAAGTATTTACAAGCCCTTCCATAATCTGGCTGTTCAGATCAGGATACATTAGTGTAAAGAACGGGAACACAGCACGGAAAGTATCCCAGAAACCATTGTCGGTAAACATGTAGCCAGGTAATACTTCGCCGTTGTACGGACTGTAGTGTACGATATTATTGTCGGCATCAAATTCGTAAAATTTACGCGGGAAAAGCAAAGTGCGGTACAGGCACGAGTAAAAGGTTTTTTGTTCGGCTTCGCTTCCGCCTTCCACTTTTATCCGGCCCAGTTCTTTTTCCCAAATCTGTTCGCCTTCGGCTTTAATCGTTTCAAACGATTTGTCGCTAATCTCGCGGCTCAGGTTTAATTCAGCTTGTTCGGCACTGATAAACGATGAAGCCAGTTTTACATTTACTTCTTCACCTTTTTGGGTTTTGAAACCAACAATGCCGCCAACGTGAAAGCTTTTAGCTTCGGAACTCTCCAGCAGATTTTCGTCTTTCCAGGTTTTTACCACCTCGAAATCCTTATCGAAAACGGCCACAAAATAATTTTTGAAGTTGGCAGGTACACCGCCATGATTGTTCTGGCAGTAACCAACAATTTTGCGTTCTTCAGGAATAATTTTCACCATCGATCCGCCATCGAAAGCATCCAAAAGAATGTACGAATTGTCGTTCTCAGGAAAAGTAAAACGGAATGATACGGCACGGTCGGTTGGGGTGAACTCGGTGGTTACATCGTAATCGGCCAGATAAACTTTGTAGTAGTGCGGTTGGGTCACTTCGGCTTTGTGCGAAAACCACGATGCACGTTCAGCACCTTTAAATTTCAGTTCGCCGGTAACCGGCATCAGCGAAAATGCGGCGTAATCGTTAATCCACGGACTCGGCTGATGCGTTTGTTTAAATCCCTGAATTTTGTACGAATCGTAGGTGTAACCCCAGCCATCGCCCATGCGGCCGGTTTGCGGTGTCCAGAAATTCATTCCCCACGGACGCGCAATGGCAGGATAGGTATTACCGTTTGAAAGTTTGAATTCCGAATCGGTACCCATTAGCGGGTTTACCAGTTCCACCAGTTTTGTGGGCGTAGTTGTTGGTTGCGTGCTGACTTTTGCAGTGCAGCTAAATAGAATTGCGCCAAGGCAAAACAATAAAAAATACTTCATGGTAGTGAGTTTATTAAGTTGTTGTATAGGTATAAATAAGGCGCAAAAATAGAATTATTTTGTTCAATCCTGTTATTCGTAGCCCGATTTCGGACGACTATCCGTAGCTTGTCCAAATTCCTTATTTGCTTCTGCAGCCATGGTAAATTCCAGCACTCCGCCTTTCACAATATCAGCATGTGTGATATAACTTTTTCCGTAAGGCTCGCCGTTCAGTGTAACCGAATCGATATAAATATTTGTCTTGTTCAGGTTTTTAGCCTTTATCTGAAAGGTTTTGTTGCCCGGCAATTCAATGGTAGCCGATTCAAACAGCGGACTGCCAAAAACATAAACTCCATTGGCCGCATTAACCGGGTAGAATCCCATCGACGATAATACGTACCAGGCCGACATTTGTCCGCAGTCTTCGTTTCCGCAAAGTCCGTCGGGTTGGTCGGTGTACATTTCATTCATAATGAAATTAACCTTTTCTGCCGTTTTCCATTGCTGGCCGGCGAACGCGTACATGTAAGGGATGTGGTGCCCCGGTTCGTTTCCGTGTGCGTACATGCCAATCAATCCCGAAATGTCGCTTGATGCCCCTTCGTTTAATGTTTCTTCGGTAGTAAAAAGCTCATCCAGTTTTTCTGCAAAAGCAGTTTCGCTTTCAAAAAGACCGATCAAACCATTAATGTCGTGCGGAACCAGCCAGGTGTATTGCCAGGCATTTCCTTCGCAAAAATCGTCGGCACGGTGCTCCGAGTGAACCGGGTTAAAAGGAGTACGCCAGCTGTCGTCGGCAATTCTACCTCGCATAAAACCGGTTTCTTTATTGAAATAGTTCTCGTAATATTTTGCTCGTTTGGCAAATAGTTCAAAGTCTTCGGTTTTCCCCAGTTTCTTGGCCATAGCGGCCACACACCAGTCGTCGATAGCATATTCCAGCGCCATTGCCACCGATTCAACAGTTGAATCAGCCGGAATGTAACCTTTTTCTTTTATGAAGTTCAGGCCGCGCTCGTCCATCAACATGGTCGATTTTACGGCTTCAAAAGCTTTCTCCGTATCAAAACCGGTGAAACCTTTCAGATAGGCATCAACAATTACCGGAATAGCGTGGTTACCTACCATGGTGTTGGTTTCGTTGCCATGCAGGTGCCACACCGGAAGTTTGCCTTGCTGATCGTAAATGGCTAGCATTGTATTTACCATATCGTTCACACGATTGGGTTGAACCAGCGTAAGCAGCGGATGGGCTGCGCGATAGGTATCCCACAACGAAAAAGTGGTGTAGGTGTCGTAACCCGGATCGGTATAGTTTTTACCGTCGGCACCGCGGTAATCGCCGTTAACATCGTCGAACAACGATGGTGCAATCATAGTATGATACAACGCGGTGTAAAAGGTAGTTTTTGTTGATGGATCAGTATTTCCAATTTTTATTTTGCCCAATTCGGTATTCCATTTGGTGCGGGCTTGTGCTTTTGTGGCATCAAAATCCCATTGGGCCAATTCGGCGTTCAGGTTATTTTTTGCGCCATCGGCACTCACCGGAGAGATGGCCGTTTTAACCAATAATTCGCCGTTTCCTTCAAATTCAATTTCAACGGTGTTAATTCCTTTGTCGTTTTGGCGTAGAATTTTTAGGCCTTTAATTTCTTTCGAAAACACGCTGTGGAAATACACTTTCTGATCGGCAGCCCATCCTTTTGAATAGCGAAATCCACTGATGCTATTGTCGCCTTCCTGTTGAAGATCGGCTTGGGTGAGTGCATCCCAACCTGTTCCGTACGCCAGGTCGATGATTAATTTTGAATTACCCGAGGCATTAAAGTTGTATCGATGAAAACCTACACGTTCGGTGGCTGTTAGCTCTGCCTGAACATCGTATTTGCTGATATTAATGGCGTAATAACCGGGGCTAACCTGTTCATCATCGTGCGTGTAAAGAGCACTCCATGGGTAAGGTTCATTGGATGATTGTTCGTAGTTGAAATCATCGGAAACAGGCATAAAAAGTAAATCGCCCAAATCGCCGATACCTGTGCCGCTTAAATGGGTGTGTGCAAATCCGATCAGAAGTGAGTCGGAATAATGATAGCCTGAGCACCAGTCCCAGGTTTCCTGTGCATTGTTGGGACCAAGCTGAACGGCTCCAAAAGGCACGTTGGCTCCTACAAAAACATGGCCATGATAATCACTTCCGATATACGGATCTACATAAGCTGAAAAATCTTCAGGTATTGGTGCCTGTGAGCACGATAAGATGATGAACGCAAAAAATGCGTTTACAATTAAAATAAGACGGTTCATTTTGTTGAATTAGGTATGCAATTAAAAAATGCGGAAAAATATCAGTATAATTCCGATGCCGCAAAATTAATTAAATTTTGAAACGCTGGGGTGAAAGTTGTCATGTAAAGAGTTGGTGCGTAAGCTAAATTCTTATAACTCCGGGAAACGATCCGGTTCCACTTCGCGCATCATTTCATAAACATTTCGGAAAAGCAATTCTACGTTGGGTTTCGAGAAATATTCGCCATCGATACCATAAGCAGGGCGGTGCTCCTGAGCCGAAAGTGTTCGTGGTGCGGTGTCTAAATAATCAAACGCTTTTTGTTCCTCGATCACTTTTTGCATCATATATGCCGTTCCTCCACCGGGCACATCTTCGTCCATAAAAATTACTTTTCCTGTTTTTTTTATGGATTCCAGAATGATATGATTAACATCAAAAGGCATCAGAGTTTGCACATCGATCACTTCGATTGAGATACCTTTAAAATCCTGTAAAAGTTTTGCTGCTTTCACTGCATGGTGCACGTTCCACGCATAAGTAACAACGGTAACGTCTGTTCCTTCCTGCATAATTTCCGGAACGCCAAGCGGCACTTTGTATTCACCGTGGTTGGCCGGCAATTTTTCTTTTACATTATAAGCCTTGAGCGGCTCAATCACCAATGCCGGGTCGTTGCCTTCCAAAAGGGTATTGTAAAAGCCTGCAGCTTGTGTCATGTTGCGGGGTACACACAAGTACACGCCACGCATCGATCCCAGTAGCATTTGCATGGGCGAACCGGCGTGCCAGATTCCCTGTAGCTGATGACCACGCGTACGCACAATCAGCGGTGCAGCTTGTCGGCCTTTGGTGCGGTATTGCAGTGTAGCCAAATCGTCGCTTAACTGCGACTGAGCATAAATCAGGTAATCGAGGTATTGAATTTCGGCAATGGGGCGGAAACCACGCATGGCCAAACCAATTCCCTGGCCAATGATTGTTGCCTCGCGGATACCGGCATCATCAACACGTACTTTGCCGTATTTCTCCTGCATGCCTTTCATTCCCTGGTTTACATCGCCCAGTTTTCCGGTGTCTTCACCAAAAGTTACCAGGTTCGGGTATTTTGTAAATAGCGCATCAAAGTTTTTATTTACAACCACCGATCCGTTTACTTCGCTTGCATTATCATCGTATTCTACTGCCACTTCTTTTACATTCAGGGCAGCGTCAGCTCCGGTGCGGTATAATTCTCCATTGTAAAAACCGGCTGTACGTTCTTCAAAACGACTGATCCATTCTTTTAAAATGTCGCGTTCATCTTCCAGCTCGGGCATGGTATGAAGTTCCAACTTTAGTCTTTTTGCAAAACTAAGGTGCGATCTTCGCGTTGGAAAAATTTTATCGGTTACTTTTTCAAAGCGTCGTAAACTCTGCAGTTCACTTCGCTTATCAATTCTTTTCAGAATTTTGATCAACTCAGTTCGTTCATTCTGATAGCCTTCGGTATAATTGTTCCACGCTTTTTTGCGGGCTTCTTTAGCTCGTTTTTGTGCCGATTTTTCAATCTCAGTCAGCATGTCTTCATCGGCAATGCCCGAATCCAACAGCCATTTGCGCATTTGGTTAATTCCGTCGTATTCTTTTTCCCATTCCAGGCGTTCTTTTGTTTTGTATCGCTCGTGCGAGCCCGAAGTAGAGTGCCCCTGTGGCTGTGTAACTTCATCAATATGAAAAACCACCGGTGTTTGATTTTTCCGGCAATTTTCGATTCCTTCTTTAAATGTTTTTACCAACTCCGGATAACTCCAGCCTTTACATTTATAAATGTCAACACCGTTGCTGCCCTTTTCTTTGGCAAAACCTTTCAGCGCTTCCGAAATGCTCGATTTTGTAGTTTGCAGTTCAATTGGCACGCTAATTCCAAAACCATCATCATAAACCGCAATGGCAAGCGGAACCTGCAGCACTCCGGCAGCGTTTATTGTTTCAAAGAAAATCCCTTCGCTTGTGCTGGCATCGCCAATACTGCCAAACGCTACTTCATTTCCGGTAACATTGTTGTTTAGCTGCTTTTGTAATTCGGGTTGTTCACGAACCATTTTCGAGGCTTGTGCCAGCCCCAGCAATCGGGGCATTTGCCCCGCTGTTGATGAAATATCGGAAGCCGAATTGTACTGATCGGCAAGATCTTTTATCTCTCCCGAATCGCTAATGTTTCGCGTACTAAAATGGTTATTGAAATTTCGTCCTCCGGTAGAGGGATTGATTTCGTCGTCGGTATCGCCGTAAATCATGGCAAAAAACTCTTCCGGTTCCAGCAATCCCAGTGCCAGCATAAAGGTCTGATCGCGGTAATACCCCGAGCGCCAGTCGCCTTTTTTGAAATTCTTGGCGTAAGCAATTTGGGCAATTTCTTTTCCATCGCCAAAAATACCAAAGTGCGCACGTCCGTTATGCACCTCGCGGCGCCCCATTATACTTAGCTGGCGGCTGAGGCTTGCAATGTAATAATCCTGAAGTGCTTCTTTTGCAGATATCTGGTTCTTTGTTACCGGTTTTTCCTTTTCTAAATACATAAACGATTCTTGTTAATCAGTCGCAAATAAAACGAATATAAGTCAGAAATGTTTAGCTAAGGTGCTAATTTAGAATGCACTAAAAGGTGCATATAATTAGGGATTTTTGGTTATTAAGACTAAAAAGTATCTATTTGAAAATGAAACGAATGGTTAAGTTGTTTTTTGCGTATTTTCTCATTGATGGGCTTATAATTCAGTAGTTGAATTTTCGCTTTCTTTTAAATAGTTCATTTTAAAAATAAATTGCCAAATGCAGAGGGGAATTCTGCTAATTTCAAATTATTCTTATTTCTGAAACGTTTTTCGTTTGTAACTGTAAATGCTGAAGACGTTTGCATTATATTCAGCAAATTAAGAGCAAAAAATAGTGCATTTGCATAGGTTAAACCGGCCATTTTTGTGTCTTAGTAAATACAGAAATCAATTAAACCACATATCATGTTAAAAAATTTTAGTCTACTGTTTTTATTTGTATTCATGTGTTCGTCAGTTTTTTCTCAGGACGTAAAAGAATGGGAAGATCCCGCAGTTTTTAATATTAACCGTACCGATCCGCACGCCAGCTTTTTCCCTTTTGAAAGTGAACGATTGGCGTGGGACAATAATAAGAATGAGTCGGCTTATTTTCAGTCGTTAAATGGCATTTGGAAATTTAATATTGCCACAAATCCGGAAGGGCGCCCTGTTGATTTTTACAAAACCGATTATGATGTTAGCAGTTGGGCCGATATAAAAGTGCCCGCGAACTGGGAACGCCAGGGATTTGATACAGCAATTTATGTAAATACAAGGTATCCGTTTTGGATGATTGCGAACGAGCGCCCAAATCCGCCGCACATTCCATCCGCTTATAACCCAGTAGGTAGTTACCGCCGAAATTTTACGATTCCTGAAAATTGGGAGGATCGTCAGATCTCTATACATTTTGGAGCTGTAAAATCGGCGTTTTACATTTGGGTAAATGGCGAAAAAGTAGGGTATAGCGAAGGTTCAAAAACGCCAGCCGAATTCGATTTAACTGAATTTGTAAAACCCGGAGAAAATACGCTGGCCCTTGAGGTGTATCGCTGGAGCACCGGTAGTTACCTCGAATGCCAGGATTTCTGGAGAATTAGCGGTATTGAGCGTGATGTATATTTACAGGCCACTCCAAAGGTTCATGTGCGCGACTTTTTCGTACTCGCCGGTTTAGATGAAAATTATAAAAACGGAACCTTTTCGCTGGAAGTAGAAGTCGAAAACTACACCGGAGCCAATACCGAAGATTATACCGTTGAAGCCAATGTTTTAACCCTGGATAAAAATCAAAAAATACTTGATTTCTCAGAAACTTCAACCGTTGGAGCGGAACCGGCAATGTTTCAGTTTAACGCCAGTGTTGACAATCCTAAAAAATGGTCGGCCGAGCAACCCAATCTGTATAAACTGATGATTGTTTTAAAAGATGCTGAGGGAAATACGGTTGAAGCAATTTCGCACAACATTGGATTCCGCACTGCTGAAATTAAAAACGGCCAGTTTATGGTGAACGGAAAAGCGGTGTATGTGAAAGGAGTTAACCGTCACGAGCACGATCCCGACGAGGGACACGTAATCAGCCGCGAAATGATGTTAAAAGATATTCAGCTGATGAAAGAATTTAACATCAATACGGTGCGTACCTGCCATTATCCTGACGATCCGGAGTTTTATGTGCTTTGCGATTTGTACGGATTATATGTAATTGATGAAGCCAACATCGAATCGCACGGAATGGGTTATGGCGAAGAAAGTTTGGCTAAACATGCCGAATGGGGGCCAATGCATCTGGATCGTACTCGCCGCATGGTGGAACGCGATAAAAACCACGCTTGTATTGTTACGTGGTCGTTAGGAAACGAAGCCGGCGACGGGATAAACTTTGTTGCCACTTACAATTGGATTAAAGAACGCGATAAAAGCCGGTCGGTGCAGTACGAGCGTGCCGGGTTGGCCGACCACACCGATATTTTCTGCCCAATGTATATGGGTATTGAGGGAATCATCAATTATGCAAAAGGAAATCCCGATCGTCCGTTAATCCAATGTGAATATGCGCATGCGATGGGTAACAGTTGTGGCGGTTTGCAGGATTACTGGGATGCTATTGAAGCGTATCCGGCTTTGCAGGGCGGTTGCATCTGGGACTGGGTGGACCAGGGATTGCGCGAAGTGGATGAGAACGGCAGAATGTATTACACTTATGGCGGCGATTACGGTACCAACAAACCCAGCGACAACAGTTTTTGTATGAACGGCTTGGTAAACCCCGATCGTCTTCCAAATCCACAATTATGGGAAACGAAAAAGGTTTACCAGAATATTGCGATAACAGCAGACGACTTAGCTTTCGGTAAGTTTACCATCCGAAACAAGTACTTTTTCACCAACCTAAATGAGTTTAGCCTGTTGTGGACCGTTAAAAATGCAGAAGGAATTGTTGCACACGGAAGGATTGCTGAATTAAATGTAGAACCACAGGCCGAAAAATCAATTAGCATTTCGTTACCCGAATTACCGGAACTCAAAGCCGGACAAAGTTATGTGCTGAAATTTTCGTTGGTTACCAAAAATAGAAAAGGTTTGGTAAAAGCCGGTCACGAACAGGCCTGGGAAGAATTTGTATTGCCAACACAATCGGCTGCTTATGCAACAGTGGAGAACAAAGGTGAAATCTCAGTTCAACAAAACGATGCAGAATACGTTGTTCTGGGTGAAAACTACCAGTTAAAAATCGATGCTGAATCAGGTATTATTTCATCGTATATTTTCAACGGAAAAGAAATGATGAAACAGGGGCCACGATTAAACTTTTTCCGTCCGCCAACAGAAAACGATATTCGCGACCGCAATGGTTACCGAATTTGGGAAAAAGCCGGATTAGATCAGTTGGAGCAAACCGCTCAAAAACCAGAGCTTAAAAATCAGGCCGACGGTAGTTTGCTGCTGATTTTCCCTGTAGCTTTAAAAAGTCCTTCTTCGGAATTTTCGGCTGTAGTGCAGTACCATATTTTTGGCGACGGAACATTTAATATTTCAAGCGAAGTTAACTTGCCTAACTCAATTGCTGCTGTTGCAAAAGTGGGTTTGCAAATGAAAATGAAACGTTCGTACAACGAAGTGAACTGGTATGGTTTAGGCGGTGTTTCAACATATCCCGATCGTAAAAGTGGTGGTAAATTCGATTTTTATTCAACTACTGCCGAAGCCTTATACGACCATAACATCGTTATTCCGCAAGATAATTGTAACCAATCGGGCGTACGATGGGCCTCGGTTTCGAACCGCGAAGGAAACGGATTTTTGTTAACTGGTACAACAGAAATGAATTTCAGTGCTTATCCGTATGATGATGCCGAAATAACAAAAGCACGACACCTGAACGAGTTGGATGAAGCCGATTTTGTAACCGTTAATTTCGATGCACTGGTTACCGGCCTGGGAACTGCCACTTGCGGCCCCGGAATTTTACCTCAGTATGTAGCAACAAGCGGCATTTATCGTTTCGATGTTACTTATTCGCCGGTGCAGTTTCAGCAAAAAAGTATTTTTGAATATGCCGCTGAAAAATACCCGGTAACCGAACTTTTATTGGCTCAGTCTCCGGTTTTGGAACAAAACGAAGACGGCGTAGTTTCGATAAGTTCTGCTGAAAATGCTGATCTTTTCTATTCGGTGAATGATGCGAAATTCAAGGCCTATAAAAAACCATTCGACCTTAAAAAGGGCGGAAAGGTTGCGGTTTATGCCCAGGTTAAGGGGAAAATGAACAGCAATCAGGTGATTCGGTATTTTGAAATGAGTAAAGAGAAATGGACCGCTACAGCCGATTGCAGTTACCGGGGAAACGAACCTGAGATGGCCATTGATAACAATCCGGAAACAATATGGCACTCCGATTGGAGCGATGAAAAACTGGTGCAGCCACACTTTTTACAAGTAGATATGGGAGAAGTGCTCGAGTTGAAAGGATTTAGCTATTTGCCGCGACAAGACTCATGGAATGGCCGCATTGCAACCTACAATTTCGAGGTAAGTGCCGATGGCGAAAACTGGGAAACGGTTGTTGAAAATGGTCGTTTTGCTTATTCCGACGATCGTCAGGAGAAAATGTTCGACAAAACCTACGAGGTGCGCTATATGCGAATTACGACCTTGCGCGAAGTCCGTCGCAGCTTTTATAGCTCGATTGCTGAATTGGGTGTGATTTTGTAATTCAATAAAACGGCTGAGGAAAAGAGTACTTTTCTGAAAGTTTCATAAGATATTATTGGATCCGATCTGAATAGTTTTAGCAGATCGGATCCTTGTTTTTTGGGAGTGAAAATAATGGATAAACTGTTCTTATTTACGGATGGAAGTGTGCATGTTCAATCGAAAATCGGATATGGTGCCTTCCTGTTTCTTTCTGAAAAGGAACTGGAAGCCGAAACGTTAAAGCAGCGTGTTCAGGTCAAGCGGTTTGAAAATACGTCATCTACACGGCTCGAATTGCAGACCTTACTTTGGGCTTTATCGGCATTAGAGACAAACAACATAAAAGTTGTGGTTTTTACCGACTCACAGAATATTACGCAGCTAGTGGAGCGCCGTAACCGATTGGAGGAAACTAATTTTTGTTCGAAAAGCGGAAAGCCGCTTAAAAACGCCGACTTGTATAAACAGTTTTACCAAATGTTGGATGCTTTACATTGTGAGATTATAAAAGTGAAGGGGCATCAACCAACACGTTTAAAAAACGAGATAGAAGGGGTTTTTGGTTTGGTTGACAAAGCTTCAAGAAAGGCGTTGAGGGCTGGAATGTAACGACCTTACAGATGAAGTTTATTGGTTAAAACGAAAAGGGCACGATTTCAACCGTGCCCTTTCAATATTTTATTCAACAATAATTTCATCAACAAACAGCCAGGCCGGGTCGCCGGCTCCGGCATGACCTTTCGGACAAACACCCAGGTTTTTAACCGTTACACGCAAATAATGGGCTGAAGCTTTTTTGTTTACAACAAGTTCCTGTATCTGCCGTTCACCGTCAGAAGTGCTCACTTTATTTTTAACTAACCCGATCTTTTTAAAGGTTTTTCCATCGTCAGAACCTTCAACAAGCATTTGCGTGGGGTAAAAAATCCATGCGCCGGTATTTTGCAAAACACCAACTTTAACCGTGCTAAAATCGGTTTTATTTCCAAAATCAACAGTGCCTACAAAGTCATTGCCATTAAATCCTTTCCAGTTTCCATCGGCATGGTTGGTGCTTCCTTTTATACCGTTCACCAAGGCATATTCTCCGGTTGATTCGTAGCTTTTGCTGTTCGCAAATTTCTGATCTACTTTACATGCAATGGCTTTATGAATGAAAAAATCGGTGGCCAGCGGTTCGGTTTTTAATTCACCATCCTGAATTACCACGGCTTTAACCGTTCCCGATTTATTGATAGAAAATGGTTGGGTGTATTTTGTCGAATTGGCCGTTGGCTCTGATCCGTCGGTTGTGTAATAAATTGTTGGATCATAGGCCTCGGTGCTTAATTCGATTTTAATTGACTTGTTCTCCGGATCGAGTTCCGGTTGAGCCGCAACCTGGAAAGCACTGGTGGCATAATTAATGCCCAGTTTATCGAAACGTTTGTACTGGCTTTCCATTCTTTTTGAGAAACCGGCCCAGTCTTTTGCATCTTTTGGCGACCATAATACTTCTGAAAGGGCACTCATTCGCGGCATAATCATATACTCTACATGTCGGCCGTTGGGCATGTATTCTGTCCAGATGTTGGCTTGTGCACCAATAATATGTTTGGCTTCATCGGCGCTCAGTTCTGCAGGAACAGGTTCGAAGTTATATACTTTTTTCAAGGTGATATTCCCGCCAAAAGCTGTTGGCTCCAACGAAGGATCGCCCTGGTAATAATCGAAGTAGCAGTGCGATGTTGGCGACATTACCACATAGTGGCCTGCTTTTGCTGCTCTGATACCCGGATCGGCACCACGCCACGACATTATGGTTGCTGTTGGATCGAGTCCCCCTTCCAGAATTTCGTCCCAGCCAATTAACTGGCGGCCATTTTTGTTCAGGAATTTTTCAATTCGTTTAATAAAATAGGCCTGCAATTCGTGCTCATCTTTTAAACCTTCATCGCTCATTCGTTTTTGGCAAAGCTCACATTTTTCCCATTCGGTTTTTGTGGCTTCGTCGCCTCCAATATGAATGTAGTTTGAAGGGAAAAGTTCCATAACTTCTGTCAGCACATCTTCCAAAAAGTTAAAGGTTTCTTCTTTTCCTGAGCAGAAAATATGGGTGATTGGCCAAACTCCGCCCGGAGGAACCGGTTGGTATTCGCCGGTGCACGAAAACTCGGGATAGGCAGCCAGCGCCGACATAACGTGAGCCGGCATTTCAATTTCAGGAATTACCGTTACGTGTTTTTTTCGGGCGTATTCAACAATGGCTTTTACTTCCTCCTGCGAATAAAAACCGCCATACTTTGGTTCGTTTTCTTTTACCGGTGCTTTTCTTGAGTTCCAGTCCAGATCCTCGCGGTCGGCACGATAAGCGCCAATTTCGGTCAGTTTTGGGTATTTTTTTATCTCAATGCGCCAACCCTGATCATCTACCAAATGCCAATGGAAAACATTCATTTTGTGCATCGCGATGTAGTCGATGTATTTATAAATGAACTCAGTTGGCATAAAGTGCCGCGACACATCGAGATGTAAACCGCGCCAGCCAAAACGTGGATAATCGGTAATATCCATGCAGGGCAGGGTAGTGCCATCAGTTGCCGTTAACAATTGCCAGATGCTTTGCATTCCATAAAATAAACCGGCAGTTGTGTTGGCATTCAAGAATACACGATCGTTTTGAATGGAGAGTGTATATCCTTCGTTACCGATTTTGGTATCGAGCGGATTGTTGAGCTGGATAAGAATATTGCCCTCCTTTTGTGTTGTTGGAGCAACAATCGTTGGAGTATTTCCTGTTGCGCTTTTTAGCAGCTCCTTTGCCAGCTCGGCGAACTCTTTTTCAATTTCGTTGGAGGCGTTAAAAAGAACTTTGGTGTTGTCGGTAATTTTAAACGTTCCCTCTTTTTTTACCACTGATACCGGCTTGGGCACGATGTTGGCAGATTGGGCAAACACGCCCAGGCTGATTATCATGACGACGGATAAAATGATAGCTTTCTTCATTGTCCTTTAAATTTATGATTAATCCTGTTGCTAATTAAAATACCGGCTCAATAGTAAAACTATATTGGTAGTCTTTTGCCGGAATCTGGTATTTCTTCATGGGTTGTGCTCCCCATGAGTTGTCGCCGGCCACACCCATTTGTAACATGTCGGTGCAGATAAATACGCCATCTTTTTTAACAATGTCGTTGGTGTGGCGGTAGTCGTTGCGGTCTTCCATATCAAAATCTTCGATAGGATTATGTAGAGTAGAGAATCCGATAACCGGATCGCCCGATATTTTTAAGCCCAGGCCATTTTCGTTTCTTAACTCGAACCAGCGCGCATCGGTTTTATAACCGTTCTCCTGCGGACGAACGTAGTTAAAATACTGGTTGCCCACTTTGCTTTCGTAAATGCCCACAAAGGCACTGTGGTTGCGGTCGATGTAATTTTCGTGCGGACCACGGCCTAAATATTTCAGGTTATCGAAATTCACCGGCATTTCCCAGCGCATGCCAATTCTCGGAATGTTGGGGAGTTCAGTGTTCGATGTTTCAAACGTGCTTGTTACTTCAATTTTACCGTTTCCATCAACAACATGAACAACAGTTTGTGCTGCTTCAATTTTTTCAAAATTGTATTTTGTTGTCAGGTAGATTTTGTTGTTATCGGTTTTTGTTGCTGTAACGCTTGCTGGTTCCAGGTTGCGTGATACTTCGCGCCAAATGCCCAGGCGGCCCAGCATGTTGCTGCCTTTGTCGTTGTCGTTTGCCGGACGCCAGAAGTTTACCTGAGGCCCTTTTTGAAGCAATTCGGTACCGTTAACTTTGTAAGATGAAAGTGTTCCGTTTGTTTTGTCGAAAGTGAGTTTAAACTGCAAACCATTTACAATAAAGGCATCCGTTGTTTCTTTCAGACTTACAGCAGGGAGCAGTTGTTTCTGAGCTGCAGCTTTCATCTCAATGGCCTGAGCGAATTGTTCGTGCGCTACTTCAAATCCGGCATTTCTAAAGGGTTTATCTTCTTTCAGTGTAACCGAAAAATCGATAAAGAATTCAGAAGCTTTGGGTGCATTGAAAGCAACTTTTAAGTCCGAATCAATGGTGAATTCTTTTGATTCGCCGGGTTTGAGGTTCATGTCTTCCACAACACCACGGCTTACAATTTTACCATCGCAGGTAGCTGTCCAGCTGATTTCATAATCGCTCAGATCGATAAAATCGTGCATGTTGGTAATTTTGTAGCCGCCGTCAACCTGGTCGAATTTCACATTCTGATACGCATATTTCACCTCCCAAAGTGCAGGGTGCGGTGTGTAATCGGCCGAGATAATTCCGTTGCAAACAAAGTTGTAATCGGTAGGCATATTTTCTCCGTAGTCGCCACCGTAGGCCCAGAATTCAGTACCATCGTCAGCTTTTTTTACCAGCGCCTGATCTATCCAGTCCCAAATGTAACCACCTTGCAGCTGGTCGTTACGATCGCGGTTGAAAACGTCCCATAAATCTACCAGGTTACCGTTGCTGTTTCCCATGGCATGCGAATATTCGCTCGAAATAAATGGTTTGCTTCGGTGTTCTGCGGCGTACCATTCCAACGAAGAAACTCCGGGATATTGAGGACAGTAAATATCGGTATTGTCGCCCATTTCGGCACGTTCGTAATGAACAGGGCGCGAAATGTCGCGTGCTTTTATTGCTTTGTAAACTTCAGTGAAAACTTCTCCGTCGCCGGCTTCGTTACCCATCGACCAAACGATTACCGACGGATGGTTTTTATCGCGCTCTACCATGCGCATATTGCGGTCGACATGAGCCGCTGTCCATTCTGGTTTTTTGGCCAGCGAATGTTCTCCGTAATACATTCCGTGCGATTCAATGTTGGCTTCATTGGTAACATACAGGCCGTATTTATCACATAAATTATAAAAACGTTCGTCGTTAGGGTAGTGGCTGGTGCGCACCGCGTTGATGTTGAACTGTTTCATCAGCTCAATTTCTTTAATCATCGCTTCTTCGCTTACTACATGGCCTTTGTATTGGTCGTGTTCGTGGCGGTTAACACCTTTTATGGTAACCGGAACTCCGTTGATATGGAATACCGCGTCGATGATTTCAACTTTGCGGAAACCTAATTTTGAACTAACAGCTTCAACAGTGTTGCCGTTTTTGTCAATCAAACTAATTACCAGCGAATATAAATTGGGTGTTTCTGCCGTCCATTTTTTTACATCAGTTATTTGTTCGTCAGAAAAATGAACAGCAGCATTTTCTTTTTTATTGATTTTTACCTCCTGTTGGCGGCTTAGCAGCGAAGAGCCACTCTCATCGTAAATGCTGTATTTTACGGTGTAGTTACCTGATTTCAGTTTCGAAGTGTGATTGCTTAAATCAACATCGAGGCTGAAAAGTCCGTTTTTGTATTCGGCATCCAGATCGGGGCGGGCAAAAAAGTCACGGATACGTACTTTGGGTGTGGAATAAAGAAATACATCGCGTTCAATTCCGCTGATGCGCCAAAAATCCTGGGCTTCAAGGTACGAACCGTCCGACCAGCGGTAAACTTCAGCCGCAACAACATTTTCGCCTTCTTTCAGGTATTTGGTAATATCCCATTCTGCCGGTGTTTTGCTACCTTGCGAGTAGCCCACTTTCTGGCCGTTAATCCACAGGTAAAAAGCCGATTTTACAGCTCCAAACTGGATAAAAACCTGGCGGCCTTCCCAGTTTTCAGGAATGGTAAACGTTCGGCGGTACGAGCCCACGGGATTGTAATCGTGTGGCACCTTACCCGGTTCGGCCGGATAGATGTTATCTACAAATTTCATCTCAGGAGAAACCGGTTTTTTGTAATCCGAGAATTCATACTGATGATTCACATAAATGGGCACGCCATAACCTTCCAGTTCCCAGTTGGCCGGAACGGGAATATCGTTCCAGTCGGAAACATCGTAATCCGGCTGGTAAAAATCAGCAGGTCGGTCAGCCGGTTTTCGTACCCAGTTAAATTTCCAGGTTCCACTTAGTGTTTGGTAATAAACCGATTGATGTGGCTTTTGTGTTAAAGCATCTTCAACCGCGCCAAAAGGCATCAGGCTGGCATGCGGTTTTTCTTTGTTGATGTTGAAAACAGCCGGATTCTCCCAGTCTGCAGGTTGATTTTGAGCACGAAGAAATACCGTGCTGAGTAAGAGGGCAAAAAGGATACTGAAATGCTTCATTGTTTTGAAAAATATTTAAAAGTATAATTGATGTAAGTTAATAAATTTCAAAGATACATTTTTTTAAGCTGATAAGTTGATTGTGATTTTCACAAGATGTTCGCCTTTTAACAATATATAGGCTGATTTTTGAAATCTATAGCCGTTCGATTTACGAATGTTGTTTTTTAAGTTGTTAAAATACAATGTTATAGGGGTGGTGTTTCTTCGCGTGGAATGATTTTAAAAAACATTAAATATTTGTCAGATTTAAAATATAATCCTACTTTCGTGCACGTACACGGAAACTGATTTTTACATTGAATAATTACTAAACTTGTATCATGGAATTTGGAAAATATAGTTTCGGGGTGGGCGATCGCTTCAACCACGAAGGACAGGCACAACTCCGTGCCTTAATTAAAGCAAATAAAAAGGGTATTGCAGTAACTCCGGTTTGGAATAAATCGAATCGCGAGCACGACATTGTGCATTCGGAGCCGCTTGGAACCCGCGAAGAAGCCGACGCAGCTGTTAAGGCTCTTGCATGGGAAAATCCGTATTTTGTTGATGCCGATCATATCAATCTTGGAAACGTGGATCGTTTTATCGAGCCAAGTAACTTTTTTACGCTCGACGTGGCTATGTACATTGGTAACGAGGCATCGGTTGAAGATGTGGCAGCCTTTAAAGAAACCTGCAAGTTGCTCGGAGATGTGGTAACTATTCCGGGAATTGAAGAACCCATACAGATTACCAAAGAACTGCTGGAAGACGTTGCCGGTAAATACCTGGCAGCCATTAAAGAGGCCGGAAAAATTTACCGCCACATTGAAACGGTAAAAGGCAAAGGCAACTTTGTTACTGAAGTTTCGATGGACGAAGTAGAGGCTCCGCAAACTCCGGTGGATATGTTTTTCATTTTAAAAATGATTGCCAACGAAAATATTCCGGCGCAAACTATCGCGCCCAAATTTACCGGTCGTTTTAATAAGGGTGTGGATTATGTGGGCGATGCAGAGCAGTTTGCCAAAGAATTTGAGCAGGATGTGTTGGTTATCGACTATGCCGTAAAAGAATTTGGCTTGCCGGCCGATCTGAAGCTCAGTGTTCACTCGGGATCGGATAAATTTACGATTTACCCGATAATGGCCGATATCATTAAAAAATACGATAAGGGGCTGCACGTAAAAACTGCCGGAACAACATGGCTCGAGGAAGTAATTGGTTTGGCCGTTTCGGGCGATGAAGGTTTGGTTGTTGCGAAAGAAATTTACAAGAAAGCGCTGAATCGGAAAGACGAACTGTGTGCGCCTTATGCCGATGTGATCGACATCGACGATTCGAAACTGCCAACAGCCGAAGAGGTTGAGGGCTGGGCCGGCGAGAAATTTGGAAACACTTTACGTCATATTCCGGGCCATGCCGATTATAATCCCAACTTCCGCCAGTTAATTCATGTCGGCTACAAAGTGGCTGCGGAAATGGGCGAACGCTATACCGGATTGCTTAAAAAATATGCTGATGTTGTTGGGGCTTGTGTAGAAGAAAATATCTACGATCGTCATTTAAAACGGTTATTCGACTTATAATATAACTCCGGACTTCGGGCTACCGTCTTCCGACTTTCTTACAATTATGAAACAATTTATGGACAAAGATTTCCTTCTGCAAACTGATGTGGCGAAGGAATTATATCACAATCATGCGGCTAAAATGCCGATTTTTGATTACCACTGTCATATCAATCCGCAGGAGATTGCCGAGGACAAAGAATATGATAACATCACGCAGCTTTGGTTGTACGGCGACCATTACAAATGGCGCGGAATGCGTACCAACGGTGTTGACGAAAAGTATTGTACCGGAAATGCCAGCGACTGGGAGAAATTTGAAAAGTGGGCCGAAACAGTACCGCATACTTTGCGTAACCCACTGTTTCACTGGACGCACCTGGAACTGAAAAAATTCTTTGGAATCGATAAGGTTTTAAGTCCGGCTACGGCCAGAGAGATTTGGGAAGAATGTAATGCTAAATTACAAACACCGGAATATTCATGCCGCGGAATTATAAAAATGGCCAACGTGCATACCATTTGTACAACCGACGATCCGGTGGATTCGCTGGAATATCACCGAGCCATAAAAGCTGACGGTTTTGAAACAAAAGTATTACCCGCCTGGCGCCCCGATAAAGCAATGGCTGTAGAGAACGCAGCTTCATATAATGCTTATTTAAGCGAGTTGGAAGAGGCTGCCAACATTAATATTAAAAGCTTTGGCGATTTAATGGATGCGCTGGACGATCGTCATGAGTATTTTCACCTGAATGGTTGTCGGTTGAGCGACCATGGTGTTGAAACTATTTTGGCAGAGGATTATACCGAAGCCGAAATTGAAAAGATCTTCAGCAAAGTCCGTAAAGGCGGAACACTTACAAAAGAAGAAGTAGTGAAATTCCAGTCGTGCATGTTGTACGAATTCGGAATTATGGATCACTCGCGTGGCTGGACGCAACAATTTCATATTGGCGCTTTACGAAACAACAATACGCGCTTATTTAAGAAACTGGGACCGGATACCGGATTCGACTCAATTGGTGATTTTGATATTGCACGTCCGCTTTCACGATTGCTCGATCGTTTGGACATGGAGAATAAATTATCGAAAACAATATTGTATAATCTGAATCCGCGCGACAACGAGCTGATGGCAACTATGATCGGAAACTTCCAGGATGGTTCAGTTCCCGGGAAAATGCAGTACGGTTCGGGCTGGTGGTTCCTCGATCAGAAAGACGGCATGGAAAAACAAATGCAGGCGCTGTCGAACC
Source organism: Draconibacterium orientale (assembly GCF_900111425.1). Taxonomy (NCBI): domain Bacteria; kingdom Pseudomonadati; phylum Bacteroidota; class Bacteroidia; order Marinilabiliales; family Prolixibacteraceae; genus Draconibacterium; species Draconibacterium orientale. The sequence continues at coordinate 100,268 of NZ_FOHT01000013.1, forward strand.
TGGGATTGTTAAGCCGTTTTGTGGGAATGTTAACCGATTCGCGCAGTTATCTGTCGTACTCGCGTCACGAATATTTCCGTCGTACCTTGTGTAATCTGCTGGGCAACGATGTTGAAAATGGCGAAATTCCTTACGATATGGAGCTGCTGGGAAGCATGGTTGAAAACATCTGTTTCAATAACGCAAAAGCTTATTTTAATTTTAAGTAAAAACACATTGATTTTAAGGCAATCATACAAGATATTTTAAGAGAAAGATATCTTTGCAATCGATTGCATAAGTAATAGACTAAATCATGGCAAAATTGGAAATTAAATCAAAATCCGAATGTATCTACGACTGTATTTCTCTTGGTGAAGTAATGTTACGGCTGGATCCGGGAGAAGGCAGAATAAGAACCACACGTCAGTTTCGTGCCTGGGAAGGCGGTGGCGAATACAACGTATCGCGCGGCCTCAGAAGATGTTTTGGAAAGAAAACAGCGATTATAACCGCACTGGCCGACAACGAAGTTGGTGCCCTAATTGAAGATTTTATGCTTCAGGGCGGTTTGGATACGCAATTCGTTAAATGGGTGGATTACGATGGTTGCGGACGAACTGTGCGTAACGGATTAAACTTTACTGAAAGAGGTTTTGGAATTCGTGGTGCAAAAGGGGTTTCCGACCGTGGAAATACGGCAGCATCGCAACTAAAACCCGGCGATATCGACTGGGAATACATTTTCGGAACGCTTGGAGTTCGCTGGATGCACACCGGCGGTATTTTCGCTGCACTGTCGGAAACTGCGGCCGAAACAGTTATCGAAGCAGTGAAAATTGCTAAAAAGTACGGCACTATTGTTTCTTACGATTTGAATTACCGCCCATCGCTTTGGAAAGCTATTGGCGGAGAAGCTAAAGCGCAGGAAGTAAACCGCGAGATTGCCAAATATGTGGATGTGATGATCGGTAACGAAGAAGATTTTACAGCGTGTTTGGGACTGGAAGTTGCTGGAAACGAGGAGAATCTGAAAGAACTGGATTTGGCAGGTTACAAAAGCATGATTGAAAATGCAATAAAAGAATTTCCAAACTTCAAGGTAATAGCTACAACATTACGTACAGTAAAAACAGCAACAGTAAATTCATGGGGTGCAATTTGTTATGCTGATGGTGTAATTCATGAAGCGCAACACCGCGAAGATCTGGAAATTATGGATCGTGTAGGTGGTGGCGACAGCTTTGCATCAGGATTAATTTATGGTTTTCTGGAATTTAACGATGGAGCAAAGGCCGTGGAATATGGAGCAGCACACGGTGCATTGGCAATGACGACTCCGGGCGACACAACCATGGCAACTTTGTCGGAAGTAGAAAAAATAATTGGTGGCGGAAGCGCACGTGTTGACCGATAACGCCCCTCCAACCTCCCCGAGGGGAGGCTCCTACGGGCTGCATTTTTTTGAAGATTATTCTATAAACAGGAGATTCTTCAAAATAGAATAACGGTGAACGAATAAAAAAATAAGATTAATAAAATAGAATAATAAACACTGGTTGTCCTGTTGTTTATAAAATATGAACAACAGGATTTTCAGTTCTCCCCCTTGGGGGAGCTAGAGGGGGCTTAATTATGGCAAGATTTTCAAGAATAGAAGTAGCATTAACAATGAAAGAAACCGGAATGGTGTCGGTATTCTATCATCAGGATGTAGAGGTTTGTAAAGCGGTGGTAAAAGCCTGTTACGATGGTGGAGTGCGTTTGTTCGAATTCACCAATCGTGGCGATTTTGCGACGCTTGTTTTTGCTGAGTTAAACAAATGGACAATTGAAAACTGTCCGGAAATGATAATGGGAGTGGGGTCAATTGTCGATGAGGCCACAGCTGCCATGTACATCGCTTTGGGAACCAACTTTGTTGTTGCTCCGCTAATTGATGAAGGCACGGCAAAAGTTTGCAACAAACGCAAAATTGCCTGGAGCCCGGGTTGTGGTTCGGTTACCGAAATTGGTCGTGCACACGAGCTGGGTGCCGAGGTGGTAAAAATTTTCCCCGGATCGCAAGTGGGAGGACCAAGCTTTGTAAAAGCCGTAAAAGGACCAATGCCTTACGCCAGCATAATGCCAACGGGTGGTGTTTCTCCTGATGAAGAGAACCTGAAACAATGGTTTGACGCCGGTGTAACCTGTGTGGGAATGGGATCGCAGTTGTTCCCGAAAGAAGTTTTGGCCGAAAAAAATTATGCCTATATTACCGAAAAATGTGCCGGGGCACTGAAAATTATCAGCGATCTGACAACATAAAACAGCCGCCTGAAACGGCGGAATTCTAAATCAATTTTATCTAATGAGAACTAAAATCGTTAAAGCTTTTTCTTTGGTTTTTGTGGTGGTATTTCTTCTGGGATGCACCGAAACCAAACAACATAAAGTCTTAAAACTGGCTCACGGTCTCGACCCAACTCACCCGGTTCATAAGGGTATGGTGTTTATGGCCGAGCGTCTGGCTGAAAAATCAGGCGGAAAATTAACCATCGATATTTACCCCAGCGGACAGTTGGGTTCCGAGCAACAGTGTGTTGAGTTGTTGCAGATTGGAAGTCTGGCAATTACCAAAGTTTCGGCAGCGGTAATGGAAAGTTTTACACCAAAATTCAAAGCCCTGGGATTGCCTTATGTCTTCCGCTCGAAAGAACATTCGTTTAAAGTGTTTGATGGGGAAATAGGCAAAGAATTGTTGCTGGGAACGGAAGAATACTGGATTCGGGGTTTGTGTTTTTACGATGCCGGTTTCCGTAGTTTTTATACCATCGACAAGCCCATTAATACGCCTGATGATTTGAAAGGTTTAAAGATCAGGGTGATGAAAAGTCAGTCAGCCATGGAAATGGTGCGTGCTTTAGGTGGTTCACCAACACCAATTTCGTGGGGCGAATTGTACACCGCACTACAAAGCGGAGTGGTTGACGGCGCCGAAAACAACGAGCCAAGTTTATACACTTCGCACCACTACGAGGTTTGTAAACAGTACTCATTAGATGAACATACCTGTGTGCCCGATGTGCTGATCATCAGTACAAAAGTATGGAATACACTAAGCGAACAGGAACAAAAATGGTTGCAGGAAGCTGCCGACGAATCGGTTCCTGTGGAACGAAAATATTGGGCAGAATCGGTAGAAGAATCGTTGCGAATTGTTCAGGAGAATGGTGTTAAAATCAATTATCCCGATAAAGAACTATTTGCAAAGAAAGTTGCCCCGTTATTGGATAAATACAGAAAAGACGAAGTTTTGGGCGATATCTTACGTCGTATTGAAGCCGTTAAATAGAAATTGATAAGCAAGAGATTATGACTATCAGAGAAAAAATAGATAAAGTAATCGAGATCTTGTTGGTTTCGATTATGAGCATATTGGTACTCGATGTGCTTTGGCAGGTATTTAGCCGCTACGTTTTGTCCGCACCAAGTTCGTTTACCGACGAGCTGGCCGGGTTCCTTTTAATTTGGGTAGGAATGTTGGGCGCTGCTTATGTGGCCGGTAAAAATGAACACCTCGCCATCGATTTGATGCTGCAAAAAATGAAAGGCGTTAAAAAACGTCGCATGCAAACTTTTATTAATACACTGGTTGGTTTGTTTGCCTTGTTCGTAATGGTATTTGGTGGCTCGTGGTTGGTTTATACTCGTTTTTACCTTAATGTAAAATCAGCTGCACTTGCACTGCCATTAGGCTATGTTTACCTTATTGTACCACTAAGCGGATTGCTTATTATTTATTATGCTATTGATAATTCACTGAACCAAAATATTGAAGAGTAATGGAATTTTTAGGAGTAATTGTACTTGTAGTAAGCTTTATAATTTTACTTGTAATTGGAGTTCCCATTGCTATCAGTATCGGAATTTCTGGAATTTTAACTATGCTGGTAACCATTATGCCACTGCCTGCCGCAACAACATTTGCGCAGCGAATGGCAACGGGGTTGGATAGTTTTGCGCTGCTGGCCATACCATTTTTTATACTGGCAGGGAATATTATGAACAAGGGCGGGATAGCTATCCGGCTTATTAATTTTGCACGTGTTTTGGTTGGTCGCTGGCCTGCCGGACTGGCGTTTGTTAATGTTTTTGCGAACATGCTTTTTGGAGCCATTTCCGGGTCTGCTGCTGCATCGGCATCTGCAATCGGCAGTATTATGATGCCCGAAATGAACAAAGAAGGTTACGACAAAAACTTTAGTGCCGCGGTAAATATCACATCGGCAACAACGGGTTTGTCTATTCCGCCAAGTAATATCCTCATTGTATATTCGCTGGCCAGTGGTGGTGTTTCCATTACCGCACTTTTTCTTGCCGGCTATGCACCGGGTATTTTAACCGGTTTGGCGATTATGGCCGTGGCTTTGGGAATGTTTTCGTACAAACATTTTGGATTTAGCGGAATGGTGCGCAACCTCGGTAAATTCTTCGCCGTTATCGCATCGCTTGCATTGGTAATTGTAGGCTTGATTAAGGTAAACAGTGCATTTTCTGCAGGAGTAGCCACAGCCATTTATGGAGGAATTGGTGCTTTGTTCCTGGGCGGAATTGGCTATTACGGCAGCCGTCATAAAAAGGGCGCAGTAAATGCTTTAAAAACACTTTGGCGCGCTTTCCCGAGTTTGATGATGCTGGTGATTGTTATCGGAGGTATTGTTGCCGGTTTCTTTACAGCAACCGAGGCTTCGGCAGTGGCTGTATTATACGCTTTGGTGCTGGCATTTATTTATCGTGAAATGACCATAAAAGATCTTCCAGATGTAATTCTACGCTCGGTAAAAACAACAGCGTTTGTGTTATTGCTTGTAGCAACATGTATTGGTTTATCGTGGATTATGGCTTACGAAAATATTCCACAAAATGTAAGTGAAGCCTTATTGGCATTGAGCGATAATAAATTTGTCATTCTGCTGATTATAAACTTGATTCTGCTGTTTGTGGGTGTGTTTATGGACATGACTCCGGCAGTATTGATCTTTACGCCGATATTCCTGCCAATCGTTACCAATTTAGGATTGGAACCTGTACACTTCGGAATTATTATGGTACTGAACCTGAGTGTTGGTTTGGGAACGCCTCCGGTTGGATCGTTGTTATTCATAGGCTGCAGTGTTAGCCAGGTAAAAATTGAAACGGTGATAAAACCACTTATCCCGATGTTTATAGCCATGATAGTTTGTTTGTTGCTGGTAACGTATATTCCAGAAATCTCGATGTGGCTGCCGCAAAGCCTGGGATTTTAGCGACTTAAAATTTGTGTTTTATATTGGCTCTACGGGGTTAATATAAAACACAAATCTCCATACTTTCTTTATTTTCGCTCCCATGAAGTTATTTGTTTTCGATTTGGACTTTACCCTTTGGGATGCAGGAGGAACCTGGTGCGATGCAACAAATCCACCTTATTACTGGAGCGACGGAGTCTTGCTTGATCAGTCGAACAGCGAGATGGAATTGTACCCTGATGTGATTCCAGTATTGGAAGAATTAAAAAGGAACAATCGCAAAATTGCCGCAGCTTCACGCACTTTCGAACCCTCCTGGGCACAAGACCTGCTTCACCTTTTTGATATCGACAAGTATTTCGATTTGAAAGAAATTTATCCGAGCAGTAAAATCCAACACTTCTCAAAAATTAAAAAGCATTTTGGAATGGCTTATTCCGAAATGGTTTTCTTTGATGACGAACACCGCAATATTCACGAAGTTCGAAAACTGGGCGTTGAAGCGGTTTTTGTTGCCGACGGGCTTAAAAAAGAAGATGTACTTAGGTACTTGTAATATTGGCTTTAGGTAAATCATCCCCTTGCTCTGGGGAATTTAAACACGTATAAATCAGTTTATTCTTGCTCCGTTTCAGTATAAAAAATCATGCCGGGTGGTAAGCAGCACCTATATTTGCATTATACAAACCCGATAGATAGTTTAGTTAGAAATAGTTTAGTTAGAAGTTAAAAACCCTGTTACATTGTGATAAAATAAAAATCCCGGATTGGACGCCCGGGATTTTTTTTATGCCAACAATCGAAGCTGGGTAGTGGCTCATTTACGGCAGTCTCTGAATGGCTTTTATAAAGTTATCACATCAGCTTATTATTTCATTATTGAGCGCCTTAACCTCAGTATTTCGGCAGTCGTAATTTCAGTATTTTGGCTAGTTGAATTCAGTAACACATATCATATATTGTATTCTAACATAATTACTTTTGTAACATACAAACCCCGCTAGAAATAGAGGAGGAGAATTATTAAGATTCTTTTAGTTGTTTAAAAAGACTGGATTAAAAAATCCCGGAGTGGACGCCGGGATTTTTTTTATTTCAAGTATGCCAATTGTTTTCAGCTTGAGCTTTAAGTGAAACGATGAAAATACATTGGTAAATGCCGGTAGTAGCACAATGAGAGTAGGGTGATTCATGAACCAAATACTTGAAATGGTTGCTAACCGGTACAATTAAATTCTGTAAAAAAAAGAGTGCTCCCGGACGCGAGCACTCTTTTATGCCAATTTGATTATAAAATGCCGTATTGGATATGCCGGTTATTTTCCGTTTGTACAAGGCGAAAAATTTTAGCATAGCCGAGCTACGTTAGAATTTTTCAACGCAGTAGAAACGGAAAAGAACAAATTCATATGCGGCATTTTGTGGTCAATTTGGTATTATTATCTTGAAATCTTTTATTTTATAAAGCAACCGAAGTGCTTGTAGTGCCTGCTTTTTGCGAGATGTATTCAAGCGTTACTTCACCTTTTCCCCGAACAATAAATTCGTATTCTGCCGAACTGTGCCCCGGAATGGCAAAGAACTGAACCTCAGGTTTATGTTCCTTGTAGCTTACCTGATCGAGGCGGTAATCATTTATTTTACCGCCGGCAATAACTTTGGCGCCCGAAACTTTCAGGTGGTCGATAGTATATAATTTATCTTTAACAGCCTGGGCGGTCATGGTCGATAAACCGTTTTTGTTTGTTAAGCGAACCCGAATTCGTTTCAGGTTATTACTAAGCTCTTTTACCTCAAATACATCCATTTCCACTTTTGGTGTTTCGTTAGCTGCCAGCAGTACTACCGAGGCGTTGCGGTGCACCAAATCGGGCAGCATAAACGGATGAGGCAAACGAGAGCTCATTTTTACCCAGCCACCAATTTCAATTTCGCCGTAAACGGGGTGGTTGTAGGGGTGCCAGTCTTTGTACAATTCGCCCTGCGCCACATTGTCGTTAAATTTTAGCTGTTCGCGGTTCCGCTCGGTACGGTCATTTTCAGAACCGGCTGAAGGTTTAGCACTTTTCGCCTTGTAGGTTTCCTGCTCGCGCATAAACAGTTCGCCAACAAAGGTATATGACCCATGTACAAAGAACATTTGCCCGTCGGAGTCACCAAAAGTTGGGTAAAGTTCAACCGAGGTCATGTAAACATAGCCGGGCGTAATTTTAATGGCTTCTTTACCGATAACATCGTAGGCGGCAATATCCGAAGCCGGAAGAGCTGTTGTATTATCAGCCGGAACACGAAGCCACATACCACCTGAGTTATGGAATGAAAAGTTAACGATGATATTGGGGTGTTTTGCTGCAAACTCATCAACAGCTTTTATTCCAATTCCTGAGAACGGAAAGTTTCCGGCACCACGCTGAACGTAGGGTGGTTGCCAGTGGTAGCCCCAGTTACGGTTCGGATCGAGATAACCTTCAGCATCTTCATTAAATCTGCCGTCGCCATCGTTGTCAATTCCTTCCGAGCCCAAAATAGTGTATTCCCCTTTTTCGCCGGGTTTTACGCGAACCATAATACGCGGATCTTCCGGATCGGGTTTATAATTTCCGTTCGGATCTTTTATACGCATCTGGCAAATGCTGCCGTCGCCATCCAGGTCATCCGGGGCATCTTCATCAAATAAGCCGTCGCCATCGTCGTCTTTCGGAATGCGGATACTTCGGCTTGAACTTGGCGTGTGTGCATCCTTAAAAAAGTGGTTGCGCCCATCCACATTCACCACCGGAATAATGTAGTGTACGTTGCTATCGACAGCTTTTGTAACCTGCTCGTTTTTGCCATATTTGGTCAACAACATATTGGCGTAGTACAGGCATACTTCACCGGCCTGAACCTCGTTGCCGTGAATATTGCCGTCAACCCAAACACCCGGTTTGTCGTGTTCGGCACCGGTTTTTTTGTTGTTGATGGTAAGGGCATAAATTTTCAATCCTTCTTCGCTTTCGCCAACCGATTCCAGTTTGGTCAGATCAGGATAAGCCTCATGAAGTACTTCCAGTGCTTTTACCACATCGTCGTAATCGTAATATCGGTCGAAACGCAGCGGTACTTCAATCTTTGGCTCATTGGCGGCAAATACCGCAACTGCCACTGAGAATATTACTAGTAATGAAAATATTTTGCGTATCATGATTAACCTCCAATTTTAATTTGTTCAACTACATCGGTAAAAACTGCCGATTCAATTCCGGCAGTAATACTTGTGTTTTTGCTTGCTTTCAGCAGCCAGGCGTATTTTTTTACCTGGTTGGCACCAATTGCTCCAACGGGTGTGCGCAGTTTGCCTTCCAATAGTTCCATATCGCCATCGAGCGTAAGAATTACAGGAGCCGGCTGGCCATTTCGCTGTCCCATTGAAATCGGGGAGGGAAGCGCTCCGTTGTTGGCCACATACAATTCCAGTTTGAAAATTCCGCCACCCATGTCGGTTACTTTTTTGTCGGCAATGGCGAACTCTGGCAGTTCGTTTGATAATTGGAGCAACCAGGGCAATTGCGTTGCCAGTAAAGGCTCGATCTTGTCAGCTTTTGGCGTCGTTTCCAGGTAAGGCGCATAACCACCCACTTCTACTTCATCAAAATCGGGATGATCCACTTTTGTCCAGGCAACAAATCCTGCACCGTCCAATTCTGCATCAGAATAAGCCAGCAGAGTTTTGTCTTTTTCGCTCAATTCATCCTTTTTATCCGGCTTTTCCTCTTTCTTTTTCTTGTCATCCGAGGCGTCTTTGTCCTCCTCTTTTTTCGCTTCTTCTTTTACTTTCGGAACGGAAAATAGTTGCATGCTAAACGATGGCACGCCGAGGTGGTAATACGCCCACAATTCAAAAGAACCATCTTTTGCCGGAACCGGATCCAGGGTTTCAGTGCTAAAATCTTTTGCTTTCAGGTACTTTTTATACGCTTCGGCATATTTTTCATAGAAAACCAGGTCGTCTTCCAGTGGATTAGTGGCCGGCCCCAAACTCAGGCAGCTGGCCACCAACGATGCAGTAACCTCGGTACCCGGAGATACGACCGCTTTAAACAACTCGATTGCTTCGTTCATGGTGTAGGTTTTATTGGCATCGGCGTTAAGCATGGAGGCATAACGGCGCGGAATTTTTAATTTATCGAGGTTGGCATCGCCTTTACGGCCGCCTTTTGGCGGAACCAGGCAGAAGTTTGATGTGCCCAAAGTATAAACCATCGAGATCTCGGGTCGGTCGAAAATAAAACGCAGTATTCCATACACTTCAGGTGTTTGGCCTGCAAACAAACCGGCCTCCTTATTTTCATAAGGGAAAAGGTGCGGAAAGGCAATTCCCACGTTAATTCCGCCAGTACCGTCTTCGTTATATAAACCGTCTTTGTCGTTGTCAAATCCTTCTGTCAGCACTTTATAGGCCCCACGTTCGCCTTCTTTTTTATCGGCTTTTTTCATTAGCCGTGCATCTTCTTTCGAAACAATATAGCTGCCTTCAATGCTTTTAATACGCATTTGAGTGATCAGTCCGTCGCCGTTCAAATCATCCGGACCATCTTCATTGGTGGCCTCGTCTCCATCGTTATTTATTTTAAAAAGGTTGGTGGCCTGCCCGGTTTTTAATGCCGAAAAATAAACCGCAGAAGCATCAGGATTAGGCTGTGGCATGATGTACCATTTTACATTTTTGGTGTAAGCCGTTGAATCCATTAACAGTTTTGCCAGGTACAGCGCGCCCTCCGTGGCCAGGGGTACATTCCCCTCGAAATTGGCACCCACAAAAATTGCCGGAACATCGCTGAGGTTTGCGCCAATTTCCAATACGGTAATCGGTTCGCCACCCGGACTTTCGGCAATGTTGTGCAATTTGGCATTTCCCGAAGAAAATTCGTTTAACATTTGCTGAACTTCCCGGTTGGTGTGGTATTTCTCAAAACCGGTATCAGACTGCGCTTTTAGGCCGGAGCTGATAAAAATAAGCATCCCGGAAAAGCACAAGCAGAGTAGTTTTTTGACCATAATAAATGTGTTTTTTTATGAATGATTTTTTAAATTTTGATTCGTCGATTAGGCGCGCTACAACCAATAATGAAAGAAATATGTTCAAACCATAGTGTGAAAATTACATTAATTTCTTAAAAAAGCAGAATTTACTGACATAAATATGATGGAGTTCCCGGTTTTGATGTCGGTTCTGCTTTTTCTTTTATTCAGAAATGTATTTGATAGTGCCAAAAAGTATAAATTTAGTGTCAGTTTATGTATTGCTAATGCTGTTAAAGAGCTTTAATTTTATGTTCTTAAAATTTACTAAACCAAATAAAACAAACAAAATGAAGCATTCAATAGCTTTACTTAAATCATTCCTTTTAATTGTAATTCTAAGTGTTTTTTCATCAGTGCTTTATGCAAAAACAGGTGTAAAAAAACTTGTTTGCGAGTACCACGAAAATCCTGTTGGTATTGATGTCGAACAACCAAGGTTAAGCTGGCAACTTTATTCCGATCAGCAGAATGTAGTTCAGTCGGCCTACGAAATCAGGGTGGCAGGCACGGTGAAAGATTTGTCATCAAAAAGTAAACAGTTGTGGAATTCGGGAAAGATTGAATCCGATCAGTCGGTAAATGTTGTTTATGGCGGGCCGCAACCCGAATCGATGCAACGTATGTACTGGCAGGTGCGGGTTTGGGATAATACCGGCAAAGCAAGTGGCTGGAGCGAACCGGCCTACTGGGAAATGGGAATTCTGGAGCCCGAGTTATGGAAAGCGTCGTGGATTACTTTGCCCAACGAACCGGAGTCAGAAGGTTCAAAGCCGGCACAGTATTACCGCAATGAATTTTCCACTTCAAAAACGATAAAATCGGCACGGGCGTATGTAACCTCGCACGGGCTGTATCAGCTGTTTTTAAATGGCGATAAAGTAGGCGACCAGTTGTTTACACCCGGCTGGACCAGCTACAATAAACGTTTGCAATACCAGACTTACGATGTAACCAGAATGTTGCAGAAAGAGAACGCTGTGGGTGTTGTTTTGGGCGATGGCTGGTACCGCGGAAATATAGGCTGGAGTAGTGCCGATGGTTATTACGGAAGTAAACTGGCACTGTTATTTCAGCTGAAAATTGATTATACCGACGGGAGCAGCGAGTGGATAGTAAGCGATAAAAACTGGAAAGTAAACAATGGCCCGATACGCAAATCGGATATCTATAACGGGGAGACTTACGATGCACGTTTGGAATTGACAGGCTGGACAAGTAACGGATTTAACGCTGCTGACTGGAAGAGTGTTGAAGAAACAGATCAATCAAAAGATCTGTTGATTGCACCTCAGGGGGTGCCTGTAAAAGCTGTTGAAGAGCTTAAGCCAATTGAATTTATTACTACGCCAAAAGGCGAAAAGGTGTACGACATGGGCCAGAACATGGTTGGCTGGGTACGCATAAAAATGAAAGGTAAAGAGGGGCAAAAAGTGCAACTGAAATTTGCTGAAGTACTTGATAAAGAAGGTAATTTTTATACCGCTAACTTACGAGGAGCAGAATGCACTGATACCTATATTTTCGGGAAAGACGGAGAGGCTGTTTACGAACCTAAATTTACTTTCCATGGTTTCCGCTACCTGCAGTTGATAGGTTTTGATGAGCTGCCGGCCAAAGAAGACATAACCGGTGTGGTTATTTATTCGGATATGGAGCCAACCGGCACATTTGCCTGTAACGATGAAATGATCAATCAGCTGCAGCACAATATTCAGTGGGGACAAAAAGGGAATTTCCTTGATGTGCCAACTGACTGTCCGCAACGCGACGAACGTTTAGGCTGGACCGGAGATGCACAGGTATTTAGCATGACTGCCGGATACAATTTTAACGTGGCTGCATTTTACACCAAGTGGATGAAAGATGTGGAAGCCGATCAGCTTGACAATGGCGCTATTCCACATGTGATTCCTGATGTGTTGAATGGCCAGGGAGGCGCTACCGGATGGGCCGATGCAGTAGCTATAATTCCGTGGTCGGTGTATAAAATTTATGGCGATACGCGTATTCTTAAAGAAAGTTACCCGGCCATTACCAAATGGGTAGGTTATATGAATGAACGGGCAGGCGACGATTATCTGTGGACGGGCGATGCTCATTTTGGCGACTGGCTGGCTTATGCCACAACAAGTTCGGATTACCCGGGAGCCACCACCGAAAAAGACCTGCTGGCAACGGCTTATTTTTATTACACAACTACTTTAACGTCCAAAATCGCCCGGCTAATTGGCAAACCACAGGATGCCGAAAAGTATAAACAACTGGCAGCAAACATAAAAACGGCTTTTAACGCCGAGTTTGTTACGCCCAACGGACGTCTGGTTTCGCACACGCAAACGGCTTATGTTAACGCGCTTACGTTTGGCATATTGCCCGATAGTATGGTTGACGATGCAGCTGCTTACCTGGCAAAAGATGTGGAGAAATTCAGACACCTCACCACCGGCTTTTTAGGTACGCCAATTTTATGCCCGACACTTTCGGCCATTGGCCGCGACGATTTAGCCTTTATGTTGCTGAACCGCAAAGATTACCCATCGTGGTTATACCCGGTTACACAAGGCGCAACAACAATATGGGAGCGCTGGGACGGACAAAAGCCCGACGGATCGTTCCAGGATGTGGGAATGAACAGCTTTAACCATTATGCTTACGGTGCAATTGGCGAGTGGCTGTACAACCATGTGGCCGGTATAAAAGTTGACGAAAACAATCCGGGGTACAAGAAATTCTTCCTGGCACCAAATCCGGGCGGTGGTTTAACCCATGTAAATGCAACTTTCGATTCGATGTATGGAAAGATCGTTTCCGACTGGAAGGTTAGCGACGGACAAATGACCTACCAGGTTGAAGTACCTGCAAACACTTCTGCCGAAGTGGTGCTGCCAAAAGCAAAAGTAGCCGAAGTTACCATGCCCGGCAATTTAAAATCAAACGCAAATCAAAACGGAGCAGATGTAACGGTAACCGTAGGATCGGGAGCTTATACCTTTACATATCCGATGGCGAACCAATAATTTTTTCGTAGCCCTTACGGACTACGCTATAAAATACCGGACTTTCAGTCTTGTAGGATAAAAGGGGCAAAACCCCGGCACGTAACAGCATCGTTCGTAAGGGCGATGCTGTTGTATTTTATTGGATAAGGAGTGCAATTTGTCTTTTTACAAAATCTAAACTATCTTGTGCTTAACAAAAAACTATTCATTTACCCAAATCGAAAAAAATGCCAGCAATCAACCAAACAAACAAGCCCGACGAAGTAAAATCGTCGCGTCCAAATCAACCCGTTCCTTCGTTTTTGCAGGAAGCCGAAAACCTTTATGTATGGTGTGTTGATGATATTCCTGAACTGAAAAAAGCCGGTATTGATGAGGACCTGATAAACAACTTGCCGGAAAACATTAAAGCTTGTCGTGATGCTCAAACCCTGTGGAAAAAGAAACTAAAAACGCCGGGCGAAGCACAGGTGCAATGGAATTTACAACTACCGGAAGCCCGTCAATTAGCAGCAGAACTGTTACGTAGCATGCGCTTTGCCTTTCGGAATAATGCCGATTTATTAGCCCGTCTAAAATATATTACAAAAGGTAACGGCTATGCAAATCTTATTCAGAAGCTGAATGATTTGGCGCTACTGGGGGGCAAATACAAGCAACAGCTTACAGCTGTTGGATTTGATCTGGGATTGTTTGATACGGCAATCGCAAAATCGAAAGAGTTAGCCGGTTTGTGGGCACAAACTAAAAACGAAAATGCCCGTTTAGATGAAGTGGCAGTTGTGCGTAATAAAGCGTTCTGGACCTTGCATCAGCAGGTATCAGAAATCCGCGCGGCCGGCCAGTATATCTTTCGCCACCGAAAAGACCGTTATGTGGGTTACGTCAGTCAATACTGGAAGAAAAAGGATAAACGCAAAAACAATTCTGCCAGCTAAATCCCGTCATCGTATCAAATATTGTTATGCGAGGTGCTCCTAAAAGGGCACGAGGGATAATTATATACCTGCGAGGGATATATAATAGCATGCGAGGGACTTATAATATTACGCGAGGGACAAAAAACAGGGTGCGAGGGAACCTCGCATACTAATATTAATACCTCGCATGCAATTATTAGTACCTCGCGTATATAAAAAAGTACCTCGCATAATGATAATAATCCCTCGCATGTATTTATTAGTCCCTCGCACGGCAATATTGTGTACTGGGATAGCAATTATTCTTGCAGCCCTAACAAACTATGCTAAAAATAACGAGTGCTTCGGGGCAAGGAAATGAATGCCAGACGTCAGGAAATAGCTGCTTCAGGTTAAGAAACTAACAATTGAAGTCAGGCAATAATCGTTTCATACAGAATATATCGAGCTTGTGCAACTTTTTCTGTTCGGAACGGTTCTTAATAAAAGTTAAAATATTGCACGATATTTAGCGATATTAAATTATAGAATGGTGATCTTAATTACTTTCGCTAAGTATTAAAATATGTAAAATCGCCACGAAAACAATTAGCTTGAGTAAATGCACATGTTTATTCAAGAAAAGAAAACATAGTCAGTTGATTCTCTTTATCTTAGCTGCTAATTAGCCAGGCTGTATGATAAATGAGGCAATTGCTTATTTATTATGGAAAACAAGATCAGATTAACAATACTCTTTTTACTGTTCGTATTTGTTGCTCATGCAGCAGATGACGCCACCGAAATTTCGGGAAATGTATATGATAAGGACACCAATGAGCCCATTCCGTTTGTAAACGTTTGGGTGAAAGGAACTACACGCGGAACGATAACCGATATTGACGGACATTTTATTTTGTCGGCAGCAACAGGCGACAACATCAGCTTTTCTTCGGTAGGTTACCAAAAGCAGGAGCTAAAAGTAACCTCGCAGCTGGAAGTGCCGCTTAAAATATATTTGGCGCCCGATGTTCAGCAAATTAGCGAGATAAAAGTAA
This sequence comes from Draconibacterium orientale, assembly GCF_900111425.1. NCBI lineage: Bacteria > Pseudomonadati > Bacteroidota > Bacteroidia > Marinilabiliales > Prolixibacteraceae > Draconibacterium > Draconibacterium orientale. The sequence goes on from NZ_FOHT01000013.1 coordinate 115,537, forward strand.
GGCCCGAAGAATCGCGTGCCAAAGTGCTCTATCGTAAAATAATGGAGCACAAAAAGGAGAACCGCGATAAGGTGGAGAACTACAACGACTACAAGGCGTTTGAGCGGACTTCGGTTTATATGGCCATCGACAGCACATCGAAGGTAAACCGGATTATTCCGAATATGAACGAGGTGACCATGAAACTGGATGATCGCGATATTCGGTTTTCACCCATATACATGGCCGAGCTGGGAACGTTAACAAGCAACAATAAAGACAGTATTGTTTACAATAAAAAGGATGGTATTTTCCCAAAACTCAATCAAACCATCGAAAGTTTGATTCTGTTGAATGTAGTAATCGACCTCGATTTTTATAAAGATCAGATTAATATTCTGGGGCGTGGTATCGTTTCTCCGCTAAGTAATTCGGCACGTTTGCACTACGATCTTTACCTAAACGACAGTACGTTTATCGACAGTGTTTGGCATTATAATTTTTCGTTCACTCCAAAAAATAAGTTTAACCCTTTGTTTACCGGCCGTTTTACTGTTGAAGGCAAAAACTTCGCACTTACCAGCATTTATGCTTATGTGCAGGAAGAAGCCAACATTAACTTTGTAAATGGCTACCGATCGAACGTACAATACCGCAAAGACGAAGACGGCACGTGGTTTTACGATAACCAACAGATTAGCCTGAACTTGTCGTTGATGTTGAATAAGGATACCGTGTCGAGGTATGGTTCGCAACGGATTGATCAGATTTCGAGCGGAAACTGGATGGTGAATAAAATAACGCAGTATTCCACATCGGAGCACCTGGATGAAATACGGGGATATAACTGGCGCTCGCAGCCCGAGTTTGCCACCAGCCTGATGTCGGACGGAACCTACGAGCGCGTTGACAAGTTAAAGGAAAACCAGGTGGTAAAAGGTATTGATGCGGTTGGAGGAATGGTATTGACCAGCTACGTTGATTTGGGAAAAATGGAACTGGGGCCGGTATTTGATATTTACAGTACCAACGCCATCGAGGGGCAGCGCTTTTCGTTGCCTTTCCGTACCGGACAGAAAATGTGGGAGCGCTTTACTGTTGGTGGCTTTTTAGGTTACGGTACCCGAAATAAGGAATTAAAATATGGCCTGAACTTTGGCTGGCAATTAACACCCGACGATAAGTTTATTTTGCGTGGTAATTATTCCGACGACTATAACCTGGTTTCGCAGGATAAATACCTGAGGTTTATAAAGAAAAACCCGAATACCCGTGGTAACGGAAACTTTATTGCCGCCATTACTTCGCGCGAGGAGAATCCATATTTACAACAGGAAAAGAAAGCAAGTCTGAATTTAGAATATAATACCGATAATGTTATTCTTGAAGGAGGAGCTTATTTTGCATCCAATCACAGTACGCCATCCATTCATTACGTGAATAACGGTGTAGATTACAAGCACTACTCGGCCTATGGCGCGCTGTTTAACGCACGTTTGGCATTTGGCCAGTACTACGATCAGTATTATTTTATGCGCGTATATTATATCGACCAAACGCCGGTTATTAATTTAAGCTGGGACATTGGTCAGGCTTATGTGCCTGGCGATAACACGCCTGATTTTGGTATGTATTCGCATTTTCACGGGTCGGTAGTTGGAAAATTAAACTGGGGGCCTACATTTATGCGCTACATGGTTAACGGTGGTTATTTGTTTGGCGATGCGCCATACGATCTGTTGGATATGCCTGTGGGGTCGCAATCGCTTGGTTTTGCCAAATACCGCTTTAACCTGTTGCACCAGGCATCGTTTGCGCACAACGTATATACCAATGTTCACCTCGACTGGGTGGGCGGAGGAATCATCTTTAATAAATTGCCACTGATAAAGCACTTGAAACTGCGCGAAATGGTATCGTTAAAAGCGCATTATGGCGACCGAACAAGCTCGTATAAGCCAATATTCGATCTTCCTGAGGCCTTTACGCAAGATCTTACACGACCATACGCCGAACTGGGATTAGGAATCACAAATATTTTTAAAGTGCTGCGTATCGAGTATATTCATCAGTTGGGTAGTACTTATATGGATAGGAGTTTTACCGACAACAGCGGATTACGTTTCAGGGCAGAAATGAGTTTTTAAGAGACGAAGAATTTTATTTTGCCGATGTTGATTAAAACCCCCGAATTAAATTCGGAGCATACTCTTCAATTTTATGCAGTTGCCATAGGTTCAGGAAACATTGAATTCCGGTGAGCGCATCCCCGATGGCTTTGCCTCGGGGTAAGCGAACAAGATAATAAAAAGGTCCTTAACGGAATCGGATTCCTCGTCAGCTTTGCTGCGAGGAGTTTCAATATAGAATGATGATTTACGAATAATGATTGCAAAAGTGTATTTAATACCAAATTGACCACAAAATGCCGCATATGAATTTGTTCTTTTCCGTTTCTACTGCGTTGAAAAATTATAACGTAGCTCGGCTATGCTAAAATTTTTCGCCTTGTACAAACGGAAAATAACCGACATATCCAATACGGCATTTTATAATCAAATTGGTATAATATGAATCTCCCGAAACTTTCTGTTCAATCGTTAATCACAAATCGTTAATCGCTATTCATCATTCAACGACTTCTAATCCATCGGATTTCATTCGGTATTTAAACCCCATATATTTCTAATGCGTGGTGGTTTATTTTGCATCATTGGCTCTTTTCCAGCGCTCGCGGGCCAGTTTCTGCAGGTCGGCAACTTTGTCCGATTCGTCAATGATTTCAAGGCCAAACAGTGTTTCAATAACATCTTCCATGGTAACAAGGCCTACAACAGTTCCAAATTCGTCGGCTACCATTGTCATGTGTTGTTTTTCAAGGATAAGTTTATCGAGCAAACCGGCAACCGAAAGGCTGTCTTCAACGAAAAATATTTTCCGGCGTATTTCCACGGCCTGCCGGCTGTGTTTGTCGGCGGCTATATTTTCCAGAATTGCATCTTTCAGTATAAATCCTGTAATGTTATCGGTGTTTTCGTCATAAACCGGTATGCGCGAAAACTGGAACGGATTATATGCGGTAAATATTTCTCCCAACGTTTGGTTTTCGTCGAGGGTAAACACTACACTTCGCGGTGTCATTATATTTTTTACCTGCATGTTCTCTAAACGTAACAGGTTTTGGATAATCGATTTTTCTTCTTTGTCGATGGCACCGCTTCTTAACCCGGCATCGGCCATTGCGGCAACATCGGCACGGTTTAATACACTTTTTTCACCATCTTTTTTAATTAAATGAGTTATCCATTTGCTTAGCCAAACAAAGGGTGCCAGTACAATCATTAAACCTTTTAACGAACGCACGGTAAACGGTGTTAGATTTTTCCAGTAAGTGGCGCCAATGGTTTTGGGTATAATTTCAGAAAGAATGAGTATGGCCAGTGTCATTAAACCGGCTATAAGCGACTCGTAAGTTGCCTCAAAAATATAAAGGTTTATTTTGGCCGTTCCGAAGAGTTTGCCGGCTTGTACGCCTACTCCGATGGCACCAACGGTGTGTGCGATGGTGTTTAGTGTTAATAAGGCCGAAAGCGGGCGGTCGATGTCGTCTTTTAAAATACCTAACCGTTTGCCCAGGTGTGGTTTTTCCATTTGCATGCGGCTAACATACGACGGTGTTATGCTTAGCAAAACGGCTTCCCAAATGGAACACAGAAATGAGAAAATTATTGAAACGAAAAAGAAAAAGAATAATATCGCCATATAACGTATAACAATGTTTTATACGAAAATAGAAAAATAATCGTGAAGTAGATGGCCTAATTCTTCAGCTCAACCATTTATTTTATTAATATGAGTTTTAACACTTGAGGAATCTGCTTATTTTGCTATTCTTGCAAAAACAACTAAATCGAAATTTATGAAACGAACATGAATTTTCCTCATTCTAAATTCACAAACCTGCCTACCGCAGGCAGGCAAGAATGATTAAAATTTATGTGAGAGCGACGGATGGAGCGGTTCCATCTGTCAAATTTGAATTTTTAGATTTATCAGAAAATTAAAATTGATACGGATGAAACAACGAATCCTTTCTATTGATATAATGCGTGGTTTAACGCTTTTTCTTATGCTTTTTGTTAACGATTTGTACATGCCTGGAGTTCCGGCCTGGTTGGGGCATACCGCTGTGGATTTCGACGGTATGGGGCTTGCCGACTGGGTATTCCCGGGTTTTCTTTTTATGGTGGGTATGGCAGTGCCTTTTGCCGTGCAAAGCAGATTAAAAAAGGGGCACACAAGCCTTACTATACTTTACCATATTTTGTTACGAACAGTAAGTTTATTAATTATTGGAGTATTAATGGTTAATGTATCCCGTTTAAATCCGGAATTGACGGGCATTCCTAAAAACATTTGGGCCATTGGGGTTTATGTTTCCATTTTCCTGGTGTGGAACAATTACAGCAAATTGCCGCCGTGGTTGGTTTATGTGCTAAAAGGAGCCGGAATGGCCGGCTTAATCATTCTGGCAGCTATTTTCAAATCGGGAACTGCGGAGCAGGTAAGCTGGCTGCATACCAGTTGGTGGGGGATACTCGGATTAATTGGCTGGGGCTATTTGGCCGCTTCGCTGGTTTACCTACTGGTAAAAGAAAATTTATTACAAATTGCCGGTTTCTGGGCTTTGTTTTTTGTGTTGAATATACTTTCGCAATTCAATCTGCTGGAATTCTTAAACCCCGTAAAACCCGTTTTGGGAGTACTGCTTAGCGGAAACACCCCATCAATTGTTTTGGCCGGATTGTTCTTTAGTGTTTTAATTCGGCAAATTGGTTTTGCCGATTTTAAAAAGCTGATATCAACAAGTTTAATCCTTGGAGTTGTTTTTCTCATTGCCGGATTTGTTTTAAGGCAGTGGTTTATTATTTCAAAAATACAGGGAACACCAAGTTGGGCGATGATTTGTAACGGTATTAGTGTGCTGGTGTTTGTTGTTCTTTATATTATTATCGATTTATTTAAGCTCACCAGATGGACCGTAGTGTTTAAGCCTGCCGGACAAAACTCTCTTACAACCTATCTTGCCCCCGATATTTTATACTACTCGATGTGGTTAAGCGGAGTACCGATACTTATTTACAAACAGTCGGAATTTGCCGGAGTTGTAATTCTGGGATCAATATTGTGGGCATTGGCAATGGTCGGCTTTGCTGCTCTTTTGGCAAAAATAGGAATACGCCTTCGTTTATAAGTTTTGTGATTTGATAGGAGAAATCCTAAAATAAAAAATCCGCTTCCATATACCAGGAAACGGATTGTGAGGTAAACTTTTTTAGGAAGGAGGATACACTGTTTTCGTGAACAGTGTAATTTCGCTTTCTTATTTCTCAAAAATATGTTGATAAATTTAAACAGGCGTTCGGGATTATAAAACAGGACAAGAAATTGTTTGTTGGCAGTTCGGACTTATAAATATGAATCGCTAAGTGTTTGATATGTTGTGGTTTGATTTGTATTGCGCCGGAGTGGTTCCTGTTGCTTTTTTAAAGGCCTCGTAAAAGGTTGTTTTCGAATTGAACCCGGCTTCGTAGCCAATTGCCGAAAGTGTAAGTGACGAATTTTGCGGATCCTGAATCAGCGCAATGGCTTTCTTTACGCGATACGTATTTATGAATTCATAAAAATTCTGATTAAACGATTCATTAAGAACCTGCGAAATCTGGTGGCTGCTAATTCCTGTTAAATCGGCCAGGTCTTTAATGCGAATTTGCGATTGCAGATAAACTTCGTGCTTATCCATATAGGCCTCTAGTTTTTCTTTCAGCGCGGCCGACTGTTTGCGTGTAAGCGTTGAACTTGCATATTTAATGGGTTGGTTAATGTTTTGCCCGTCTTCCAGGTGAATCCGTTGCCATTCTTGTTTTATAGTTGCCGAATGTTTATAGGTGGTTAAAGCATCGTAGCCAATAAGCACCAGTACTATTAACTGAACGATATCGTACAAATGATAGAGTTCTCTATTAAATGGCAGCTCGTAATAGGTGAGAAAAACCGCCACAAGTTCAAGGGTGTAAATGACTATACAAAGTCGTATTAAAGTCTGTGTTATACGCAGGTCTGCGTTTCTTATGTTGGAGTATAAGGCTTTAATTTTTTCGTTGTAATTTTTGAAACGCTGCAATGCGCCTGCAAAAAAAGTAACGTTTATGCTAACTAAAAAAATCCATTCCCAAACAAAATTCTCAATATCCGTTTCCAGGGTTCCGTAATGTTGATACTCAAGAATCTTATCAGCTGCCGACATGGTGTATGTTGGAAGGTACACTAATAAGCTGATTATGGAGGGAATAAGTAACAGGAAATCTGTTTTTATCAATTTAAAGCGCTGGTATTCCTGGCTTCGGGCGTAAAGGTAAATCATTGGCCCTGCCAAAAGGTTAAAAGGTTCGCTTGCATACAACAGGTGTGGGGTATTAGTAATATAACCGGTATGAAATAAAAACTCGGAGTAGCAATCGATCATAACCAAAAGCACATAAATGGCCAGGGGAAAATACCAATTAAGCTTTGTACTAACTTTTAGTAAGAAAAGAAGCAGAATAAAGCCAAAAGCTATTTCGGCAAGCAATATGAAATTCCATATTGTTATTTCGGGCATATCAGGTTGTTTTATCAGGTTGCTTTAACGAAAACGATTTAAAACTAATAAAATCGTACCAAAAAATGTGTTAACGCAATGTTGGTAATGTGCACTTCAGTATTAAATTTAACAATATGAATTCTATAGGTGTAAAGGGCATTCGATTTTAGCAGAAAAAGGGCAAAAAAAAAGTCCGGTTAAAACCGAACTTTTCATCAAAGCAATATAATAACTATACAAGTTTTACATTTACTGCGTTCAAACCTTTTTTTCCTTCTTCAAGGTCAAACGTTACTTCGTCATTTTCCTGAATTTCATCTTTACATCCACTTACATGAACGAAATACTCTTTTGTTGATTCTGCATCTTTAATAAAACCAAATCCTTTGGTATCGTTAAAGAATTTTACTGTTCCTTTATTCATTTTATTCTTAAAAAAATTATGGGTGCAAGCTACGATAAATTTTTGAAAATAAATAACATAAATTTCGGGTTTTAACTTTTTAATAGTATTCTTTGCTTTAAGCACCAAAATACGCCTAAAATCAGGCTTTTCGTTATCTAATTTCTTCAAACAGAAAGTTCAACGATTAAAAATGTTGCTCCAGTGCTGATCTCCACCACGAGAAATAAGTGCTTTCCAAGGCGTGTTGATCAGGAAACGGATAAAATTTATAGTGCTCGTTTTCGCCAATAAAAAATCCATTTTCAATGGTTCGGTAGGGAAGTTCGCTTTGCCGTACCCGCAAAACCGTTTTGGTTCGTCTTTCGTCACTCTGATGAAGTTTTATCAAACATTCCCTCAGATGTGCCGGATTTCGGTATGGCAAATTTTTTATAGGAAGCAACGGATCGTTTGCCAGATCGTTCAACTGAAGTTCAACAAAGAATAATTTTGGCACCGAAACCGGTTTGCTGATATCGGTTAAAAATTTAATGAATTCGGGCGGACTTAATTTACTGGCCACCATGGTTGAAAATGGATTGTATTGCTGATACAGATGAATGTCCTTTTTTTTCGCTGGTTGGTATTCACTGTCGGAGATTTCGAGCACTTTGCCATCGTCGGTTACCAGGTAAAGTTTCAGAAGTGCTTCCAGCGGAACGGTTTCAAAAACGCGGTAAATGGAAAGATACACCGAACGTTTGGGTTCGCCGTTTTCGTACGGAATGAGTTTCTGGTTCACATAATGGTCAGGCAGTTCAACTTTATTCGGATCGATCTCAAAAAATACCGATTGCGCGCGCAGGTTTTTCTTTGTTCCTACGGCCATATAATTTCCAAATTCGAATGGACTCAAGTGTGAAACGATCAACGATTCGGGAGTGGCTACAAGGTAGTAATGTTTTTCCATGACGATATCTTTTTAAGTTTAACGACAGGAAATCATGCGATGAAAAGAACAATGGTTTTCTGAACGTATTTTTCGTTTTTATGTACGTATTTTCCGGGGCAGGGTTTGCCGAATTTTAAAAACTATGCTGGAAAAACAGGCGTATAAAATAAACCGGAATATACAGGCCAGCCAACGGTGCGTAACGATGTTGGAGAATAGTGCCGCGTTTTCGGTTTATAAAGAATGAAAGACTATCTTTATTAACTATAAAACTCAAAATAGCTGAGATGAAACGATGGATTTACCTAATGTCTGCCGCGCTGTTATTTCTGTTGGCCTGTAATTCCGAACCGAAAAAGGAGACCTCGGAAAATGCAAGTAAAGAGAACAGTGGCCTGGAAATCGTTAAGCGGCCATTTCAAAATTCGGAGCAGATTGAATACGAAATATCGGTGGTAAAGGGAACAGCGATAAAACACGGTATGCAGAAACGTTATTACCTGCACGGAAGTTTATACTCGGCCATACCCTACGTTGCCGGGAAAAAACAAGGCGTTGCCTATACGTATTACCAGGCCGCTTTAGACCGCGAACCACAGGTTTGGAAAGAGCAACCGTATGAAGAAGACGACCTGCATGGTAAGTGCATGCGTTATCACCGCAACGGAACATTGCAGGCCGAATATGAGTATAAAAACGGATTGCGTGCCGTGGGGTTAAAAGAATACACCGAATCGGGGAAAGCGATTGAAGCGCCAAGCTTATTGCTTACCAAACACCGCATTGCAACCGGGTATTTAATTCAGGCCCGCTTAAACGACGATTTTGATAATGTTGATTATTACATCGGCGATTTACTTGAAGGTAAATATATGCCTAAAAAGATGAAAGCCCTGCAAACAAGAAACAATATTGGCGAAGTTGTTGTTTCGCAAACCAGCGGAACCGTTACCATTACTGCCGAATATTCTACCCGCTACCGGAACAGGGGAGTGGTGTCAAAGTCCATTCAGCTCTAGAAGAATTCTAACAACGACTGCTTACATTCAAACAATAACTACATACATCGAAACAATAATCTTTTTGCATTGAGCAGCTGTTCAGTGATTTACGGGGTGTTTTGTGCAGCGGGGTCAAACTGAAGTTTATCCTGAAAATGCGTTGTCAGTAAATACAGGGGCTTACAGTTAAAGATTCTGACGGTCGGAAAATAAAGTCTTTTCCCAGGAACATTACTTCCAACTTTGAACCCCGATCATTGAAGGGTTTCCAACTTTATTCCTATTTTTACGTCAAATTCGGACGAGGAATGGATATTGGGAAAAATTTAAAAGAAATTACAGAAAAATTGCCTGAAAATGTACGTTTGGTAGCTGTTTCAAAAACAAAACCCAACGCGGACATTTTGGAAGCCTACAACGCCGGACATCGTATTTTTGGCGAAAACAAAGTACAGGATTTAACCCAGAAATACGAAGAACTGCCCAAAGATATCGAGTGGCATTTTATCGGGCATCCGCAAACCAATAAGGTAAAATATATTGCTCCGTTTATTTCGCTAATTCACGGAGTCGATTCCATTAAACTTCTAAGAACCATCAATAAAGAAGCCATTAAAAACAATCGAACCATCGATGTGCTGCTTCAGTTTCATATTGCCAAAGAGCTTACCAAGTTCGGTTTGTCGCCCGATGAGGCCGATGTTTTACTGTCGTCCGAGGCATTTAAGCAGCTCACAAACGTGCGGGTTGTAGGCGTGATGGGAATGGCTACTTACACCGATGATAATGATCAGATACGAAATGAATTTCGCGTGTTAAAAGGTATTTTTAATTCGCTGAAAAATAAATACTTTTCCGGTTCCAAATTTTTCACCGAAATTTCAATGGGCATGTCAGGCGATTATCCCATTGCCGTTGAGGAAGGAAGCACGATGATTCGTGTGGGAAGCAAAATTTTTGGAGAACGAAACTATTGAAACAGACAGATTTATTGAAATAAAGCAGCGGGTAAAGGCACAAAATCATTTGCAAGCTTAAGCGCTGTACAGCAAACTATAAATTTTTATTATGGCAAATTTAGAGACTACATACCTCGGACTAAAGCTGAAAAACCCTTTGGTTGCCGCCAGTTCAGGACTAACCAGTTCGGTTGAAAGAATTAAACAACTTGCCGATGCCGGAATTGGTGCCATTGTGCTGAAATCGATTTTCGAGGAGCAAATAAACAACGAGGTAACCCATATGTTGGCTAAAGACCAGCACAATGTTGGCTACCCCGAGGCCGAAGATTACATCAAAAATTACATGCGCGACAATACGGTAACCAAACATCTTGAGCTGGTAAAACAAGCAAAAGAAGCGGTTGATATACCAATTATTGCCAGCGTAAACTGCGTATCATCGAAAGAGTGGACAACATTTGCCAAAGATTTTGAAGAAGCCGGTGCCGATGCCATCGAACTGAATATTTTTTATTTACCAACCGACCGTCATGAAAAACCGGGAATGATCGAACAGCTTTACCTTGATGTTCTTGAAAAGGTAAAAAGCGAAGTCACAATTCCCGTGTCGGTGAAGTTTGGTTTGAACCACAGCAATATTATCGGTATGGCCGATAAACTAAAAGCCAATGGCGCTGCCGGTGTGGTAATGTTTAACCGTTTTTACGAACCCGATATCAACCTGGATAAGCTGGAGTTGGTAGCCTCAGAAGTGTTTAGTTCGCCATCCGATTTGCGCCGTTCGTTGCGCTGGGTGGGCATTGTCTCATCGTCGGTTACGCATTTGGATATTGCCGCCTCAACCGGAATACACGATGGCGATGCAGTAATTAAGCAACTGCTGGCCGGTGCGCAGGTGGCCCAATTGTGCTCTACATTGTATGTAAACGGTGCGCAGGTGGTTAATGGAATGCTGGAAGACCTAACCGCTTTTATGAAGAAGTGGAACTTTAAAAAGATAGAAGATTTCAGAGGTCGTCTTTCGTATAAAAACATCCCCGACCCGATGGTTTACGAGCGCTCACAATTTATGAAGTATTTCTCGAACAGAAAATAATCACTTAAAAGATGATTAATATAAAACCGGTATTTCTTGGCGTTCTTTTTTTATTTCTGGGAAGTACCGGTTTTGTTTTGGGGCAAGATGACGTACCGGTTATAGAAAATGCTCAAAACGATACCATTACTTATTGCTCCGATTCGGTATATTTAGCCGAGTATATTTCTATTGAAAACATACAGATTGATGCCGCTGATAAAGGAATGCAGGTATCGATTGTTAACTATGAACGGGGAGAAGACCGGCTGGGATTTGTAAAGGTTCCATCGTTAAAATACAATTGGAATGACACTAAGGGAACACTGGAAATAAGTGGCGTGGGTACCGATGAACAATACCGCGGAGCCATTTCAAAAGTGTATTACTATAACCTGAGTGGAACAAGAAGTATTGGTACCCGTGAATTTGCAATTGGTTTACTTGATGCCGATTATTTGCCTTATACCGGGCATTTCTACCAATATATTGCTAAACGTGGAATAAGTTGGACAACGGCCAAAGCCGAAGCCGAAGAAATGACTTATTACGATCTTAAGGGCTATCTGGCAACGATTACCTCCAGTACCGAAAACGATTTTATTTATTCGAAAATTGATGGTGTTGGCTGGATAGGGGGAACCGACGAAGATAAAGAAGGGGATTGGTATTGGAAAACCGGACCTGAAGAAGGAACACTTTTTTGGAGGGGCACATCCGAAGGACAGGAATTTGGATTTGCCTATTGGAATTACGGTGAACCCAATAATGTACAAAAAGATTGGGGTGACGATGAAGATTATGCCCACATGGTTGTTGATCCGGGAGGAAGAAAAAAGTCGTGGAACGATCTTCCGGATGAAGGAGACAAATATACGCCTGATGGCTATTATTACCCGCAGGGCTATGTAGTGGAGTTTGGCGGCATGGAAGATCTTCAGCTACAGCTGTCGGCTACCGCATATATAGAAGTACGCGAAAGCAAACGTCCGGAGCTGGATTACTCAAAAATTCAAACCCTGTTTTGTGGCACAAAGTCGGCTACTGTTGATTTGATATTTCAGGATTCAGATCCGCTGGTTGAGCTTATTCCGTTGGATGAAACGGTTACGGTTGACGATTCTTTAACCACAAAACCAAAAATTACGGTTAACGATTATGGCCAGTATTATTTTCAGTTAAATACCATCGATGAGGCAAGCTGCCCTTATACCGATACGGTAATGTTTGAATTTCATAACCAGCCCGAAGCAAAATTCGATCTCGATTCCAGCGAATGTTACGGATACAACCTTCAGCTTTCGTTTATTGGCGATACTGTTGAAGCGGCAGATTTTACCTGGTATTACAACGATGCCGAATTTGAATCGGGGATTGGAGTAGATCGTGTTACCATTCCATTGGGATTTGAAAATATTGATCGTTCGGTGGCCTTAAAAGTAAATGAGCAGGGATGTATCGACTCATCGCTGGCGCTGGAAGTAAAAGTAAAACCTAATATTATTGTTGATGTTGAAAACGAGGAAGGGTGTTCTCCGTTAAATGTTGAATTCTCTGCAAAGACCAGTAAACCGGCAGCGTCGTACCTGTGGGATTTTAATGATGGGAATACTTCTGCAGATGAAAGCCCAATGCATCAATTTCTTAATCCGGATGATGAGCGTAAATCGTTCGATATCAGCCTTACTGTGCTCGATGTTAACGGGTGCGAAAATACGGCCGTTTATGATAGCCTGGTAGAAGTGTATCCGGTTCCAACGGCTGGATTCGATTTCTCTCCGCAGGAAGTGTTGATTACCGCTCCTGAGGTGAAATTTACCAATACCTCTCATGCGGCTACCGTGTATTTCTGGGATTTTGGCGACAGTACGTTTTCTTACGAAACAGATCTCCAACATAGATATAATGCCATGGGCATTTATAACATGTCGCTCGAGGCCGGTAACAGTTTTGGCTGTGCCGATACTATCGTAAAACAGGTAAGTGTGGTTTTTGATAAAATAAATCCGCCTACTGCTTTTTCGCCTAACCTTAGCCACCCGGATGATGAATTTAGATTGCATGCCGAAGGTGTTTTAAACGATGGATATCAACTGTTGATTTTTAACCGCTGGGGCGAACTTGTTTTCGAAACGGACACACAAGAGGAAGGCTGGGATGGCACAATGAGCAATGGAAACTTTGCTCCTTCAGGCGTGTACACCTGGGTGCTGAAATATAACGATTTTATGGGCGGCTCGCACAAACAAAAAGGCAATGTAGCCCTCCTGTTCTGATACAATCGATTGCACTAAAATGTGTTAAAAATATTGACTTACATCATGTTTGTTAGTATCTTTCCTCCCCTTTAAAACGTATAAGCACATGGTTAGCCGTATGGAAAAAGGGGCTTGAGTGTATAATTTTTAAAAAGATTGATGATGAAGCGGACTGACAAATTTGAACCGTACTCTGAAAACGAACACCCGGTGTTTATGGATTTTCAGACTTTTAAGAAGAAAGAGCGCAACTTACACAGTGAAGAACATTTTGTTGTGCCGTGGGAACTTAACCACGATGAGGAAAAATTTAGTGCAAAAGCTAAAGCATGGGAATAAGAAGTTTGTTTCTGATTTTATTTTTTGCCTTAGTTCCAACAAAAAATGTAAGTGACAATTCATGTGAGCCATAACTATAATTTGAAAGTTCATACAGGGTGTAGTCGAAACTGTACCCAAACTGAAATTTTTCGCGTGCAAAGCCAATTAAAGCAATTATAGCATCTGGCCGTGTGTCGATGTTATTTCTGAACCAACCTCCAAACAACAATGATTTTTCAATCATATAAATTCCAAGATTTAGCTGCTTAAACGATCCCTGTTGCTGGTAAAGTATATTCGGCGAAAGCGTAAAGCGCCGCGACAATAAAGCATGATGAAACTTGTGCAGTCGGGTACCGGCATGTACCGTAATTTTCATTGGCACATTCCCCTTGTTATCTCCTTCGTAAATCGACTCATCGGGTGTGGTCAAATGATGCAGGCTGGCTCCCCAAAATACCTGGCGGTGCTGACCTACCGCTCCAATTGCAAAGTCGGGGTAGGTTTTATTCCCTTCGTAAAGGTGAGCGCCGCTTGAACCTGAAACCTCGCCTGTAAGCTGATCGATTTCTGAGGGAAATATCAAGCCATTGGTGTCGAATTGTTTTCTTACAAGGCCTGCGCTTAATCCCAGTGTCATAAAACTTTCCATGCCCAATTGAAGATGGTATGAATAGCTTGCGGTTGCAGCACTTGTTGTAATTATATTATTGGGTTCGCGATCGTGATAAGCCTGAAAGCCAATTCCGGCATTACTTTTTTTCAAAAGGTAGTCGTAAGAAAGCGAATAGGTGGTAAACGAATTGCCTTTTTGTGGCCACTGGTTACGGTAATTAATTACCATACGGGGAAGTTCGGTAGTGCCGGCAAAAGCCGGATTTAAGTGAAGCGGATTAGCAAAAAACTGCGAGTAACCGGGATCCTGAGCAAAAACTGCACACGGCAACACAAGCAAAGCAAGCAGAAGTTTTTTGAAGTACATTTAGTTTATCCCCGATTAAAATGAGGGGTGAAAATACAAAATCAAATTCACATGAGATGGATTTTGAAATATTTTATCATTGTTGTCCGGGAAACCGGATCTAGTTTAAATTCATATCTCTAACTTCTTGATATTCAAGTCAGGTATTTTTATTTTTCAAAAGTAAGCCCCCTGTACTTCTGGGAATAGCGAATGTTGGTATTTGTATTTGTCTTGCTTTATCAATATGAGCCAGCTTTTCTCAGGATTTTCCAGGAAAGCATATATGTTAATGTA
>NZ_FOHT01000028.1:0-68901 GCF_900111425.1 Draconibacterium orientale
TGGTCGTTGCCCGGAGTTGAAATGAAACCTTAGTGAGAGCGGGAAGCTCCGAGGAATCGAGGAGATCACCCGTCCGAACTTAGGTTTTATGAAAACGCAGGGAAAGGATCAAAAGCAGCCTTGAATTTTCTGTTTCGTCTTTGCTTCAAGGCAAAGATGAAAGCCGCCGGCAGGCAGAAAGTTACAGTTCTTCTCTTGCTTCTATAAAATTTTTATTCCACCGGATTTTACGGGTGATCCCAAGTTGAGCAGCCTTTTAAACTTTCCCAATTTTTCAGGACGATTTATCTGCTTTTTATCGTCTAGTATAGAAATAATGATAAAATAATCGAATAAAACCGACAAAATGTAAGCCATCTCCGGTGATAACCGGAAAATAGTAAGTGGTAATGCGCTGATTGTAAGTGATAAGACGTTAAATGTGGGTGATAAGCACCTGGAAACAGGTGATAAGCATCAAAAACCGGGTGATAACACCCGTATTGGTGGAGATAAGAGCTTTTCGTGCGGTGATAGAGGGCAATATACCGGTGATAAGTGTAATTTGATTGGTGATAATCGCTAAATACACGGGAAGCAAGTGAAAATGCTTTTGCGTAATTGTTTTTTATTAAAAAACATATTGCAATGATAATAGATAAAAACTATATTTATTGATCTCAAAAATACCGTACATACGGTCATTTGTGTGAACACAGAATATAATAGTAACCAGAGAACTAACTTTAATAAACATATGAAAGCAGCTACCATAAATAAGGAGAATTCTACAAAGGAGAGGAACGAAAACACGAAGCTTTTTGAAGTAGCGTGGGAAGTTTGTAACCAGGTTGGGGGAATTTACACGGTAATTCGCTCAAAAGTACCATCGGTTATTAAAGAGTGGGGGAACGAGAATTATTTTCTTATCGGGCCTTATTTTGCCGACCAGGCAGCAGCTCATTTCGATCCGGCAACGGATTTCTCCACACCCATTGGTAAAGCTGTTCTGGAAATGCAGTCGCGCGGCTTTGAAGTGTATTACGGCCAGTGGATTGTTTCCGGCCGCCCGAACGTGATTCTTTTTAATCCTTATTCGATCTACGACAAATTGGGCGAAATAAAATATTTCCTCCTTAAAGATTACAATATTGCCATTCCCGATGGCGATGAGTTGCTCGACAAGGTTGCCGCCTTTGGATTCCAGGTGAAAGAGTTTTTCCATTATTTGTGCGGAAGCGATTTCTGTAACGAAACTATTATTGCACACTTTCATGAGTGGATGGCCGGTTTGCCAATACCCGGAATACGAAAATCGAACCTGAATATAAAAACGGTATTTACCACCCATGCCACATTGCTGGGGCGTTACCTGGCCATGAATGATCAGGAATTTTACAGCCATTTGCCCTTTTACAATTGGGAAGAAGAAGCCAATAAATTTAATGTGGCACCTATTGCAAATATCGAGCGGGCATCGGCACACGGAGCACACGTTTTTACCACGGTAAGTGAAGTTACAGCGCGTGAGTGTACGCATTTATTAGGTCGAACTCCTGATATGATTCTGCCAAATGGCCTGAACATAGAACGTTTTGAGGCAACGCACGAAGTGCAAAACCAGCACGTTCAGGTGAAGAAAAAAATCCATGAGTTTGTAATGGGGCACTTTTTCCAGAGTTATTCGTTTGATCTGGATAAAACCCTTTATTTCTTTACATCGGGGCGCTACGAGTACCAAAACAAGGGTTACGATTTAACGCTTGAGGCACTGGCCCGTTTAAACTGGAAAATGCAGCAAGCCGGAACGGATATGACTGTTGTTTCCTTCTTTATCACAAAACGCCCGTTCTATTCATTTAACCCTGAGGTGTTGCAATCGAAGGCGCAAATCGAAGATGTTGGCCGTGTGGTTGAGGAAATTCAACACCAGGTGGGCGATCGTTTATACAAAGAAATTACAACAATAACAGGTAATTATCAGTTTCCGGATTTAGGTGCTTTGGTTGACGATTACCTGCGCTTGAAATTGCGACGCAACGTACAAAGTTGGAAAACACAGAACTTACCCAAAGTAGTTACGCACCAGTTGGTTGACGATGCAAAAGATGAAATTTTGAATTTCCTGCGTACCTCGAACCTGGTGAACAACCGCCATGATAAGGTGAAAATCGTATATCACCCTGATTTTATAGCCACAACGAACCCGCTTTTTAAAATGGATTACACCCAGTTTGTTCGCGGATGTCACCTCGGTATTTTCCCAAGTATGTACGAACCGTGGGGTTATACGCCATTGGAATGTTTGGCCAGTGGATTGCCATCGATAACCAGTAATCTGGCCGGATTTGGCGACTATGTGGTAAACAACATTGAAGACCACGATAACAAGGGAATGTTTATTATTGATCGGACTGACGGCAATTTTAACCGGGCAGCCGAAGAGTTGGCAAACATGTTGTTCGAGTTTGTGAACTTATCGCGCCGCGACCGGATTGCGTTGCGTTATCGTTGCGAGGAAGCGGCTATGCATTTCGACTGGTCGAACCTGGGTAAATATTATGATGAAGCTTATAAACTGGTTTCTGAGCGTTAAAGATTAATTCATTTGAATAGTATGAAATCCTCTCCAATTGGAGTTTTTGATTCCGGGTATGGCGGGTTAACCGTTTTGAAAGAATTGATTAAGTCGATGCCCGGATACGACTTCCTGTACCTTGGCGACAACGCCCGCACACCTTACGGAACACGATCGTTTGATGTGGTTTACGATTACACGCTGCAGGCGGTAAAATATTTGTTTGCACAAGGATGTCCGCTGGTAATAATTGCCTGTAATACCGCTTCGGCAAAGGCGTTACGAAACATACAAATGCTGGATTTGCCGCACATGGCTCCCGATAACCGGGTGTTGGGTGTAATTCGGCCAAGTGTTGAAAAAGTGGCGGAAATTACGCAGAACGGGCATATTGGCGTTTTGGGAACCGTTGGTACAGTAGCCTCGGAATCGTACCCTATAGAACTGGAAAAGTGGTCGGGAGGACATGTAAAGTCAACCGTACAGGAAGCCTGCCCCATGTGGGTGCCTTTGGTGGAGAATAATGAAATGGATAATCCGGGAGCCGATTATTTCGTGAAGAAAAATATCGACTCCGTATTTCAGAAAGATAATACGCTGGATACGCTGATCCTGGGTTGTACGCACTATCCCTTGTTGATTGATATGATTAAAAAGTATGTGCCTGAAAATGTAAATATTTTAACCCAGGGAGCCATTGTTGCCGAAAAACTTGTTGATTATTTGCAGCGCCATCCTGAAATGGAACAACGATTAAGCAAAGGAGGAAGTTTGGAGTATCAAACTACCGAATCGGCGGCCACTTTCGAAAGCAAAGCGGCTTTATTTATGGGAAGCGAGGTGAACGCAAAAACGGTTCACCTCTGATGCTTGTTTCCTAATTTTGTAATTCAGCAACATACGATTTTACAAAGTTCTCCATTTCAGCAAACTGTGCCTCCATGCTTTGCAGTAACTTGTATTGGGCGCGAGCGCGAACCAGGTTATGGTCGGGCGATTTGGTTTTGTAATAATTATCACCGTCAATATAATCCATCAAAAATCGCAGTACCTGCTCGTAAGTAATGTAGCGCGCCGAAAATGCCAGGTATTCAATTTCTTTCGGGCTTAAAAATGAAACGGTTTCTTCCAAATATCCTTTGGCAAAGGCTTTAAAAATGGCCATGTCCATCGAAACATTGTCGAGGTTCTCGTCGTCTTCCAAACCGGTGTTGGTGTAAAAACGCATGGCATCGCCAAAATCGTTTAAAACGGTGCTGCTTAGTACGGTGTCTAAATCGATCACACAAAGCACTTCGCCCTTTTTATCGAATAGGATGTTGTTTATTTTGGTGTCGTTATGGCTAATGCGCGTTGGGATTTCGCCGTTTTCCACCAGTTCCCAAAATGCCAGCATTTCTGCTTTCCGGCTTTCAATCCACGAAATTTCTTCGCTTACTTCAGCTTTTCTGCCAACCGGATCGTTTGACAGTACTTCGTCCCACTGTTTAAAGCGGTAACGGATGTCGTGAAACCCCGGAAGTATATTAACCAGCGGCTCTTTTAAATCGGCCACCAGCGATTGGAATTTCCCAATTCCTTTTCCTCCTGCATACGCCAGTTCCGGCGTTTCGGCGGCTTCGTAAGCAATAGTATCCTCAATAAAAAGGCAAACAGCCCAGTATTCCTCTTCGTTATCCAGGAAATACAGTTTTTCATCCTTTGTCGGAATAATGGTCATTGCCTCGCGCAAGGGATCGCCGCCGACATTAGCAACTTTCTCTTTAATGTGGGTGCAAACTTTTTGAATATTCTCCATCATCGCGGGGATGGGAGAGAAGATGTTTTTGTTTTTGCGTTGCAGAATGTATTTTGGTCCGTTGTTTTGTGTTGTAATTATAAAGGTGTCGTTTATAAAACCTTCTCCCAGCGGTTTTACGTTTTCAATTTCAGCTTCGAGCTGAAAGTTTTGTGCAATGTTTTTTAAATCCGTCATATTTGAATTTGTTATGATATGAAAGAAGTCGGGAAGTTCCAACTCCCGACTTCTTTCTTAATGTATAATGTAGATCGATTACCAGAGTTTCTCCGGGTACACGCCTTCTTTAATTAAGGCTTTAATTTTATTCACTACAATTGGTTTGTCTTCCTGGTAAGTTACGCCAAACCATGGCGAGTTGGCTTCCAGTACTTTTACTTCCACCTCGTTGTCTTCAATCATTTCGAAAACTACCGAAGGAATGTACATCTCCGATTTTGGTTTGTCGATTTCAGTTTCGAGGAACTGTACAAATTTGGTTTCCAGTGTTTTGAAAACCGAGGGATGAAAACCCCAGAAATTCATCGATACCCTCTCGTTGCCTGTTAAAGGCGTTTCCGTTCCATTGTCCGCAATAGCAACGGCAGCATTTTCTTTTTTGAAGATGTTGTGGGTTTCAACAATCTTTACCAGGTTGTCGTTTTCATTTACGGTACACATACCCCGCGAAACCGATCCGTGTTCCGACAGCGTGTTTTTAAGCTGGTAACCAATCATCGAAAACGTTTGTTCCTGCACCGTGTTGTTCAGGAAGTCGGCCATAATCTGGTAAGCTCCATCTCCGTAAAAGTCGTCGGCGTTGATGGCGCAGAAAGGCTCGTTAATTACATTTTTGGCAACCAAAATTGCATGTGCTGTTCCCCATGGTTTTTCACGTCCCTCGGGCAATGTAAATCCTTCTGGCAGGTTATCCAACTCCTGATAAACGTATTCCACATCAATTTTGCCGCTTAATTTGGCTTCAAACTTTTCTTTAAACGCATCGGCAAAACTTTCGCGAATAACAAAAACTACTTTGCCAAAACCGGCACGAATAGCATCGAAAATGGTGTAGTCGATAATTGCTTCTCCGTTGGGGCCAACAGGTTCAACTTGTTTAAGGCCTCCAAAACGACTTCCCATTCCGGCAGCCAGTATGAGTAAGGTTGGTTTCATTCTTTTATTTTTATTTATTATTACTTCGGAGCCCGGACTCAAACTTCCGTCTCCCGACTTCCTTCTTTACTTATACCAGCTAGAATACATGTGGTAGGCATTGGCAATTCGCTCCACCTCGCCATGTAAAAGTTCAGCGCTGATATCCTTAACTTTTTTGGCCGGAATACCAGCGTAAACACTGCCCGATTCAACACGCGTATTTTTGGTAACAACCGAACCGGCAGCAATAATCGAATTGCTTTCTATAATTGCATTGTCGAGTATAACTGCGTTCATTCCAATCATTACATTGTCTTTGACCGTGCAACCATGAACGATGGCACCGTGCGCAATGGTTACGTTATTGCCTATATTGGTTGGGCTTTTTTGGTAGGTAGCGTGTATGGTCGCATTGTCCTGCACATTGGTGTTGTTACCTATTTTTATGTAGTGTACATCGCCACGAATTACCGCGTTGTACCAAATACTACAATTGTCACCTAGCTCAACGTCTCCGATTAGAGTTGCGGTTTCAGCCAGGAAGCAGTCTTTGCCTACTTTAGGAGACTTGTCTTTAAGTTCTTTTATAATAGCCATTATCTGAATTGGTTTTAAATTGATTACAAAAATAAGAAAACCAAAAAACTATCACAGATGTCATCGAAATCTTGTTAAATAATGGTTACATTTGTTTTAAGATTCTTCGATCGACCTTGATGAAAACCGGTTCTGAAATTATGATTTAGTAGTTTTGGAGTCGTTTTTTTTATGAATTATACAGACTTAGGAGAAAATAACTAGAATTTGAAATTTGGGGTTGAGAAATAATCAACCGTTTTTTTTTTTCGAAATTGAAATCAAATATTTTTAGAGATGAAACGAGCGGTTATAATTTTTCGCGCAAGAATGAGAGATTTAAAGCGAGTTACATCGAATACCGCTAATAGCTATAAATTTTAATGAGATGAAAGAAACTAAAGTTATCGAACTGGAAGAAGTTGCCATTAGGTTTTCCGGCGATTCCGGCGATGGAATGCAGCTTACCGGAACCTTGTTTTCCGACACTACGGCAATTCTTGGAAATGATATTTCTACCTTTCCGGATTATCCCTCCGAAATTCGTGCCCCACAGGGAACAGTTGGGGGTGTATCGGGTTTTCAGGTACAATTTGGAAAAAAACAAGTAAATACCCCGGGAGATAATGCCAATGTATTGGTAGCCATGAACCCGGCAGCCATTAAGGCAAATGCACGCTTTTTAGAACCCGGCGGTACTATTATATACGATTCTGATTCGTTTACCGAAAAGAACCTGAAGAAAGCGAACTTTGAAACCGACGATCCTTTTACGGAATGCAACCTCCAGGATTTCTTTAAAATCGCGGTGCCAATTTCAAGTCTTACACAAGAAGGACTGAAGGATTTTGGTTTGGATAATAAAAGTGTGCTGCGTAGTAAAAATATGTTTGCTTTGGGTTTGGTATGCTGGATGTTTAACCGCCCGCTGGAGTACGTTGAGGAATTTGTAAAAAATAAATTCAGGAAAAAACCGGTTGTGGTTGATTCGAACATAAAAGTGTTGCACGATGGTTATAACTATGGGCTAAACATGCAGCACATGACTCCGACTTATCTGGTAAATCCGGCCGAAATTGAAAATGGTACTTACCGAAATGTAAATGGTAACCATGCTACGGCATGGGGACTTTTAGCAGCGGCCGAAAAGTCGGGGCTGGAATTGTTTTTGGGATCGTACCCCATTACGCCGGCAACCGATATTTTAACCGCATTATCGCAACGAAAAGACCTTGGTGTAAAAACATTCCAGGCCGAAGATGAAATAGCAGGTATCTGCTCAGCTATCGGAGCTTCGTTTGCCGGCGACCTTGCCGTAACAACCACCTCAGGCCCTGGATTGGCATTAAAAGGAGAGGCGATTGGTTTGGCTGTTATGGCCGAATTGCCACTGGTTATTGTAAACGTTCAGCGTGGTGGCCCGTCAACCGGATTGCCAACAAAAACCGAGCAGTCGGATTTAATGCAGGCACTTTACGGACGTAACGGTGAAAGCCCGGTGGTGGTATTGGCAGCCAGCACACCTTCCGATTGTTTTCATTATGCTTATATGGCAGCAAAAATTGCGCTGGAAAGAATGGTGCCGGTTATTTTGCTTACTGATGGTTTCTTAGGAAACGGTAGCGAGCCCTGGAAAATTCCTTCAATGGCCGATATGCCAGCCATTACTCCACGAGTTGCTAAAGACAGTAACGAATTTCAGGCTTATAAACGCGATGCCGCAACTTTGGCACGCGAGTGGGCCATTCCGGGAATGGCAGGTTTTGAGCACCGCATTGGTGGATTGGAAAAGAATATTACAGGTACGGTAAGTCACGATCCGGAAAACCACCAGGTAAACAGCGAAATAAGGGAAGAAAAAGTACAGCGTGTTGCTGACATGATTCCTGAACTTGAAATTTGTGGCGACGAAGAAGGAGGAGATGTTCTTGTGGTAAGCTGGGGAGGTACTTTCGGCCACACTGCAAGCACTGTTCGCGAAATGCGTATGGCGGGTAAAAGTGTTAGTTTGGCTCATTTTAACTACATTAAGCCACTTCCAAAAAATACAAAAGAGGTATTCAGCAAATTCAAAAAGATTATTGTTTGCGAGCTGAATCTGGGACAGTTCGTGGCCTATTTGCGTAATGAGTTGCCTGAGTTTAACTATTACCAGGCCAATAAAGTTAAAGGTCTGCCATTTACCGTTAGCGAATTAAAAGAAAGTATTACCAAACTTTTGGAGGACTAAGCAATGACTGATGTAAAATATACAATCAAAGATTTTAAAAGCGAGAACGAAGTACGCTGGTGTGCAGGCTGTGGCGACTTTGCTATTATTAATGCCGTACAACGCACCATGGCCGGAATGGGCATTCCGAAGGAGAAATTTGCCGTAATTTCGGGTATTGGTTGTTCGTCGCGTTTTCCTTACTACATGAATACTTTTGGTTTTCACACCATTCACGGTAGGGCAACTGCCGTTGCATCGGGAGTGAAAGCTGCGAACCCTGAACTGAGTGTTTGGGTAATGACCGGCGACGGTGACTCGATGGCTATTGGCGGTAACCACTTTATTCATCTGATCAGACGCAATATTGATTTAAATGTGGTGCTGTTCAATAACCGTATTTATGGTTTGACCAAAGGGCAGTACTCGCCAACCTCCGACCGTGGTTTTGTAAGTAAAACATCGCCATTTGGTACTGTTGAAGATCCATTCATCCCCGGACAACTGGTGATTGGAGCACGGGGTTCATTCTATGCCCGTTCAATCGACGGAAATCTGAAACTGAGTCAGTCGATTTTCGAAAAAGCAGCTGAGCACAAAGGAACATCTGTGGTTGAGGTGCTTCAAAACTGTGTGATTTTTAACAACGGTATTCATAATGAGATTACCGATCCTAATCACCGTGCCGACCGACAATTGATTCTGGAACATGGAAAACCAATGCTTTTTGGAGCTGAAAACGAAAAGGGTTTGGTATTCGAGAATGGTAAACTTAAAGTGGTTAAGATTGGTGAAAACGGAGTGACCCAGGATGACATCCTCGTTCACGATGCAATGGAAGTTGATCCAATGCTGCATTTGGCACTAATCAATATGGCTTTGCCCGATTTTCCGGTTGCATTTGGTGTAATTCGTGCCGTACCTGCTCCTGTTTACGATGTGGAAATGGAAGCACAGATTAAAGAAGTACAGCAAACGCGTAAAGTGACTTGTGTTGATGAGTTATTAAACTCGGGAAATACCTGGGAAGTAACCGGAAATCCGAACGGATCAGGTAAAAAATGTATTTGATAGTTAAACCAAAATAATGAAAGGCTCTGCAATTTTGCAGGGCTTTTTTTGTTTTCTAAAATCTGACGCAAGGGATTCTGTATTAATAATTTTATTTATTTTGTGGAGCCTAACTAACTAATTTTATAAATGTTCGACATTCAAACTAAGGTACAACTTAAGAAAGGAAATCCCTCCGTATTTAAAGATGTATTCCAAATTCTTTACCCGCGTTTAAAAGGATATTGCAAACTATTTGTTGCTGACGATAACAAAGTTGAAGACCTCATACAGGAAACCTTTATTACGTTTTGGGAAAAACGTCATTCGATAAAAACTGACCGTTCAATAGAAAGTTACCTTTTTGTCATTCTGCGCAACAACTGCCTGAATTTTTTACGCAATGAAAAGCTGGAAAAAACCACTTCTTCAGTTGATATTGAAGAAGTGAGCGAACTGCAGTATTTATATCAAATCGACTTTTTGGGCAAAGAAGAAAAAAGCCTGGAGGAGCAACTTGTCGAGTCGTTTCAGGTTGCGGTGGATGAGCTGCCCGATAAAATGAAACAGGTGTTTAAGCTCTGTAAAATTGAAGGACGAAAGCAAAAAGAGGTAGCCGAGGAAATGGGAATCAGCATAAAAATGGTGGAAAAGCATATTGCTAAAGCCAAAGAACAAATCCGGAAAAAATTGATTGACCAATACCCGACACTTATTATTCTAGTAACAATGCTGCTCGAAAAATAGTAGTTTGGCTATTTGCAGTTCGTTGAAAATCAACAGTTCAGTTGATAGGCAAAATCGTTTAAAACAAATTTATTAAAAAAACAGGTAGGGTTTTTTCACTTTATGTGTACTCCTGTCAGATTACAACATGAAAGAGATAATAGAGAAATATTTTGAAGGAAGAGCATCGGCAGGCGAGCAGGTGCAATTGTTGAAGTGGATTCGAAAAAAAGAAAATCGCATAGTTTTTAATAGTTCTAAGTTAGATTGGAATAAAAGCCAGCAAAATAAACCGCTTCCTGAAGGAAGTGAGCAAAGCTGGATGAATATTCAAGATCAGATGTTACAAAAAAGTTTCAAAAGATGGCAGTATTCAGATAAGGTGAACCTGATGGTTCGGATTGCCGCCATCTTCTTTTTTGTGCTGAGTTTGGGGGGAGGAGCTTACATGCTCTCATCAACTAAACAAAACGACATTTGGTACTCCGAAATTGAAGCAGAAAACGGGCAGATTTCAAAAGTGAAACTGCCCGATGGTTCGATGGTTTGGTTAAACTCCGGATCGAAAATTAGCTACAATAACCTGTTTGCAGCGAATAACCGCGACGTAAAACTGGAAGGAGAAGCCTATTTTGAAGTGCAGAAAAACGAAGATCTGTCGTTTGTGGTAAACAGCGGCGAAATTCAGGTTAAAGTACATGGAACAAAATTTAATGTGGAGGCTTATCCCGGATCGGAGAATATCGACGTGGTTTTGGAATCGGGAAAAGTGCAGCTTTTAAGCGCAGAAGTGGCTTCGTTCCAGTATTTTCTAAGCCCCGGAGAAAGGGCATCGTTTGTAAAATCAAACAATCAACTAAAGATTAGCGAGGTAAATACAATGAAATTCACCTCGTGGAAAGACGGCATTCTGAATATTTACAATCAGCCACTTGTTGAGGTGGTAAAACGCCTGGAGAAAAGATACAATCAGGAGTTTGAGTACGCCAACGAGTTGAAGGATTTTCCTTTCACATTCACCATTAAAAACGAGCCGCTCGACGAGATTATCGAGATTATGGAAAAGATAGCACCAATTAAAACTAAACAAGAAAAAAATGTAATTGTATTTGAACTAGACGACGAAAAAGTAAGAGAATTGTCGAGATAAAAAAAACCGAAAGTGCGGCAACACTTCCGGTCCTTATTTACCATCGGCAAACGGTAAATTAAGTTATAATTTAAATCAATGTAAAACTATGAAAAAAATCCTAATCCAGGGAAGAGGTATGCCTTCCTTTTGGAGTAAAAGCTTAAAGCTTATGAAACTAACAATTCTATTTTTCATGATTGGCTTAATGCACGTAAGTGCGAGTGTTTACAGCCAATCGACAAAACTTACGCTTGAGATGCGTAACAAAAAAGTAGTGGACGTTCTTGATGAGATTGAAAATCAGTCGGAGTTTCGTTTCGCTTACAGTCCCGAACTGATCGATATCAATCGAAAAATATCGGTAAACCTTAATGAGAAAGACATCGAAGAAAGCTTGAATGTGTTGTTCAAAGGTACATCTGTATCGTATGTAGTTCGCGACAGGCACATCATGCTGTATCCTGGAGAAATGAACGGAGAAAATCCAGCTTCAGCTGTACAGCAAAACTCAGTTTCAGGTAAAGTAACCGACCAAAATGGTATGCCATTACCCGGAGCAACAGTTTTTATTAAAGGAACAACGCGTGGAACAGTTACGAACCCTGATGGTGAGTTCTTATTAAACGATGTAAAACCTGAGAGCACTATTGTTTTTTCTTTCGTAGGTATGCTTTCGCAGGAAATCATTGTGGGAACACAAACACACATTAATGTGGAATTAGCAGCTGATGCAATAGGTATTGAGGAAGTGGTAGCAGTTGGTTATGGTTCATTACAGAAAAAAGAACTTACCAGTGCTGTAACCAGTGTTTCAAGCAAAGACTTGTTACAAGGTGCTTTTAACAGCCCTGTTCAAATGCTTGATGGAAAAGTCGCTGGTGTTTCTATCTCGAATGTGGCAGCGGCCGATCCAAACCGTGGTACTGATATTCAGGTGCGTGGTGCTTCTTCTATCGATGCCGGTAACGGCCCGCTTATAATTATTGATGGTATGCCTGGAGGTGACCTGAGAAATATTGCACAGCAAGACATCGAGTCGATGACTGTACTTAAAGATGGTGCGGCTGCTGCAATTTATGGTTCGCGTGCAGCAAACGGTGTAATCCTTGTTAAAACAAAACAAGGTAAATCTGGTGATGTCATTGTTACTTATGATAGTTACATTGATCATGATGTAGTTGCTAAAAAACCAGATATTTTATCTCCTGAAGAATTCTTGTCGCATGAAATAGATGTTGATCGTGGTGCACGTACCGATTGGTATGATCAACTGATTAATAAAGACAATTTTGGTCAGAATCATTTTATTTCGGCTGCAGGTGGTACTGATAACACCATTTTCCGTGTTTCGGTTAACTACCGCGACAAGTCTGCTATCGATATTGCATCACAACGAAAAGAAACAGGTATACGTGCCAGTTTCAAACAAATTGCGTTGGACGGCTTTCTTGAATTATCAGGAAATCTTTCATACAAAGATGCTGATGAAGATTATACCAACTATGGTGTATTCCAGCAAGCGGTTAAATTGAACCCAACCATTCCGGTTTACGATGAGAATGAACCTGGCGGGTATTATAGAATGTATGGTTACGCTACCTACAACCCTGTTCAAGACCTGAAAGAACGTATAAACAGAGCTGATCAGGAGTATTCGATTATCGACATGAACGTGAAGCTTAACCTGTTGCCTAATTTAACGACCGAGTTGAAACTGGCCCGCCAGAAACACGATAAACTAGGGCAGGAATATTACTATTCAACATCAAAAGAGTCGGTTGACAACAACCGCACAGGACGTGCTCGTCAGAGCAACGAAAAGTGGGAAGACAATACTTTGGAGTGGATTGCAAACTATTACACTACCATCGACAAGCACAACATTAAATTGATGGGTGGATATTCGTACCAGGAATTCAATAATACAGGATTCTGGGCAGAAAACATGGATTTCCCATCGGATGCTTTTTTATACAACAACCTTGATGCAGGTCAATGGAATCTGGAAGAAGGTCGTCTAGGTATGGACTCATGGAAATCAAGAGAAAAAACAATTGCTTTCTTTGGCCGTGCCAACTATAATTTCGACGATGTACTATTGTTCATGGGATCGTTGCGTTACGAAGGAAACACTAAGTTTGGTGCCCAGAATAAATGGGGTATGTTCCCATCCGCATCTGCAGCTTGGCGTTTATCCAAAATGTCGTGGTTAGAAGACGCCAACTTTGTTGATGACTTGAAAGTACGTTTATCTTACGGTGAAACAGGTCGTTCAGGATTTGGTCGCTATTCTTCGTTAGCTCGTTACCAAGGGTTTGGAAGATGGCAAAACGATGAGGGGGAGTGGATTCAGGTGTATGGCCCTGCCAATAACCCTAACCCAGACTTAAGATGGGAAAAACAATTGTCGTATAACCTTGGTGTTGACTTTACTTTGTTCGACAATACACTGTCGGGAAGTTTGGATGCCTTTATTCGTAAGGGTAAAGACGTTATTTCAAACTACGATGCACCGTTACCTCCGTTCCTTCACGACCAGATCTTTACCAATGTTGCTTCTACCAGCTCAAAAGGTGTTGAAGCGGTAGTAACCTGGAACGCGGTTGATAAAGCGGATTTCACTTATAGAACAAACGTTACGGCCTCTTATATCCGTTCGCAGCTTGATAAGTTCTCTAACGGTACATTTAATAAAGGGTATATGGATCGTTATCACCTGCCTTCTCCAGGTAACCCGGGTCCTGCGCAACGTCTTGAGGATGACACTGAAATTGGTAGTTTCTATGGCTATAAATATGCAGGTGTTAACGAAGAAGGCAAAATTATGATCTGGAGAGACGGAAAAGTTGGAACAGAGAAAGTAATTGCTTCTTCTGAAGGTAAAGAAACCGATAAAACATACATCGGACATGGTGCTCCTCGTTTACAGTTGGGTTGGAGTAACTCGTTTACTTACAAGAATTTTGACATGATGCTTCATTTTACCGGTCGTTTTGATTATCAAATCCTGAATACTTATCAAATGTATTATGGTTTGGTAGCAGAGCCTGGAGTAAACCTCTTGAAAGATGCTTATGGTCGAAATGCTGAAATTACATCAGGTAAGGTAGTTTGTGACTATTTCCTTGAAAATGGAGATTACCTGAAACTGGACAACCTCACTATCGGTTGGTCGCCTAAAGTTTTCAGCAAATACATCCGCAACTTAAGGGTGTACGGAACTGTGAAAAATGTATTCACACTCACCGGATTCTCAGGGCTTGATCCAACATCAGTGGCTAGTTCTGGATTGGAGCCGGGTATTCTTAGTCTGGACGTATATCCTGTAACAAGAAATTATACAATTGGTGTTCAGGTATCGTTTTAATTCATAAGCTTTTATAAAAAGAAAAAACTATGAAAATGAAAAAAATAATATACTTGCTGTTGGTCTTAATTCTGGCAGCTCCTTCATGCACAAATTTGGATGAGGAAGTTTTTGACACCTTAACGACTGATATTTACTATCAGGATAAGAATTCGATAATTGCTGCACTGGTGCGCCCATATGAACATGGTCACTGGTGTGGATGGGACGGCGACCGTTGGTTGTTACAAGAGTTGACTGCAGATAACTTTGCCTGGCCTCAAAAAGGAAAGCATGGTTACGACGGTGGTCAGTGGGTGCGTTTGCATGGCCACGAATGGACCGATAATGAAGGTGTAGTTTATGGTGCCTGGGTTGGCCCTTACCAGGGAATTGCGCAGTGTAACCAGTTTATTGCTGATTTCACAGCGCTTGATTATCCTTCGTTTGGTTTAACTGAAGCCGACAAAGCACAACATATTAGTGAATTGCGTACACTTCGTGCATGGTTCTATCTTTTCCTGATCGATTTTTTTAGGGAAATTCCGATTGTTACAAACGTAAACGATGTGGTTGGTCAGTCATCAGTTGAAGAAGTTTTCTCTTTTATTGAAACTGAACTAAAAGAAGCATTGCCTGGATTGCCTAAAAACGGCCGTGCCGGACGTTGGGATCAAGGTGGTGCAGCAGCTTTGCTGGTACGTTTGTATTTGAATGCTGAGGCGTGGACCGGTGTTGCGAAATACACTGAATGTGCTCAATATGCACAGGCTGTAATTGATGGACAGTATGGTGAGTATTCACTCGATCCTGCCTATAACGGACCATTCCGCTCGGGAGTTAACGGCTATCGTTCTCCTGAAAACATCCTGGAATTTCCGCATGCTAAAAATATTTACGAATTTGGCTGGATGTACAATGCTATGATGCACTATCAGCAACGTTATTCGTTGGATAACGACTGGGGGGGATGGAACGGTATCGTTTTATCTCCATCGCGAGATTTAGAAGGTGATATTTATCCATACAAACTTGGTAAACCTTACGAAAAATTTGTTGATGGTGACCTGAGAAAACAACCTTTCGAAGTAACGGATAATGACGGAAGCAGCAAAGGATTTTTCCTGATTGGACAACAATATGAATTCGATTACGAAAAAGGATACGGTTTCGATAGTACTAAAATGATTTTAGGAACTGAAGAGTACACCGGTTTACCATTGTCATATGTTGATCAGTGTGGACGTTTTTCCGAAAAACCTGACGGTCGCTGGGACGAAGGTTCACACGTAACTACTGGTGAAGAAAACACAGGGGTACGTTTCTTAAAATTCCCATGGTTGCCGCTTACAAAAAATTTATTCCAAACGAACTCTGCAACTGAAATTCGTTTGGCTGAAATGTATTATGCATTGGCTGAATGTAAATTCCGTAATAACGACAAAGCAGCGGCTGCTGAATTATTGGATGAAGTACGTGAACGTAACTTTCCTGCCGATATGTGGGCAGAACAAAGTTATGCTGCAAATCTTGATAAATTAACAGAAGATGAATTTGTTGATGATCTTGGTCGTGAGTTCTTAGGCGAACGTCACCGCAGAACAGATCTTGTTCGCTGGGAGCGTTACGGACAAGAATGGTGGGATAAACCAACTGATTCATCAGATAAAACAGTTTTCCCAATTCCAACAAGAGCATTGAATGCCAATCCTCTGTTGGTACCAAACCAGGGAAATTCCCAAACCAACTAATACCTAATACCACAAGGGAGTCGGCACTAAACCAACCGGCTCCCTGTTTTTTCTGAATTTATTTTTTCAAAAACAAGGATAGGTTAATGGGCTCTGCAATTGCGCAGGGCCTTTTTTTTATCATTTTTGCGACTTTAATAATTTCGTATCTTGCCACGATTAAAAAATATATTCACTACTCTGAAAATAAATTATCCTATGAATCAACTCAACCATCTTTTAAATTTTATGCTGCTTGGTTTGCTGGTTTTAGGCCAGTCGTGCTCTACCGAACCTGCCCGTGAAAAAGCGACTTCTACACATGTGTTGTGGTACGATAAACCGGCATCCTACTTTGAGGAAAGCCTGGTGCTCGGAAACGGCAAAATGGGAGCTTCTGTTTTTGGTGGTGTGGAATCGGATAAAATTTACCTGAACGATATTACGCTTTGGTCGGGCGAGCCGGTTGATCCATACATGAATCCGGAGGCCTACAAATATGTGCCCCAAATACGTGAGGCACTGGCCAACGAGGATTATGAACTGGCAGATAAATTAAATCACCATCTGATGGGGAGCTATTCTCAATCGTATGCGCCGCTGGGTACTTTGTTTTTGGATTTTCAGCACAACGGAAATGCGGAGAATTACTACAGAGAGCTGGATATCGACAAGGCGGTTTCAAGCACATCGTACCAGGTAGATGGTGTAACTTATAAACGCGAATATTTTATTTCGTATCCCGATCAGGTTATGGTGGTGAAACTAAGTGCTGATAAAAAAGATGCGCTGAGCTTTGCCGTAAAGTTCGACAGCAAGTTGCGTTTCAGTACATCAGCCGGCGAAGATATATTGAAGGTGGAAGGATATGCGCCGTATCAGGCGTTGCCAAATTACCACAGCGGTGATGAAGAACCGGTTAAATTTGATGAAAACCGTGGCACACACTTTTCATCCTACATAAAAGTGCAGAATGATGGTGGTAACTCCGTATATACCGATAGCGTATTAACGGTTTCAGGGGCAAGCGAAGCGGTACTTTACGTTTCGATAGCCACCAGTTTTAATGGCTTCGATAAAGACCCCTCAAAAGAAGGGGTGGATAATAAAGCTATTGCACAGAAACAGTTAAATGATGCGAATAAAAAGGGAGCTGAAAAAATAGAAGAAGCGCATATCGCCGATTACAGCGCCTTAATGAACCGCGTTCAGCTCGATTTGGGCGAAACCACAGCACCGGAATTACCGACTGACGAACGATTGAAAAGATATTTTAGTGGAGCCGAAGATAAAAACCTGGAAGTGCTGTATTTCCAGTATGGACGCTATTTGCTGATTGCCAGCTCGCGAACCGAGGGCGTGCCGGCCAATCTGCAGGGCCTTTGGAATCCGCATCTGCAGCCGCCCTGGAGCAGTAACTACACCATGAATATTAACGTGGAAGAAAATTACTGGATGGCCGAAACGGGTAACCTGAGTGAAATGCACCGTCCGTTATTGACGTTTATTGGCAACGTGGCACAGACGGGTGCCGTAACAGCAAAAACATTTTATGGTGTTGATAAGGGCTGGGCATCTGCTCATAATTCGGATATCTGGGCCATGAGCAATCCTGTAGGTGGTTTTGGCGAGGGCGATCCGGTGTGGGCATGCTGGAATATGAGCGGCCCGTGGCTGTCGACCCATTTGTGGGAACACTACCAGTTTACACAGGATGTCGATTTCCTGAAAAACGAAGGTTATCCACTTATGAAAGGTGCAGCTGAATTCTGTTTAAACTGGATGGTTGAAGATAAAAATGGCCATCTGATCACTTCGCCGTCAACTTCGCCCGAGAATGTTTATATCACCGATAAAGGTTACCGCGGGGCTACACTTTATGGTGGAACAGCCGATCTTGCAATGATTCGTGAATGTTTTTTACAGACTATTCAAGCGACCAAAGTTCTGGATGTGGACGCAGATTTCAGAAAAGAGTTAGAAGAGGCTCTGACAAAAATGTATCCTTACCAGATAGGGAAAAAGGGCAACCTGCAGGAGTGGTATTACGATTGGGAAGATGCCGAACCCAAACACCGTCACCAGTCGCATTTGTTTGGTTTGCACCCGGGCGGACACATTACTCCTGATCAAACGCCTGAGCTGGCAGAAGCCTGCAAAACAACGCTCGAAATTAAAGGCGACGAAACAACGGGCTGGTCGAAAGGCTGGCGCATAAACCTGTGGGCACGTTTACTGGATGGTAACCGTGCGTATAAAATGTACCGTGAATTACTGAGTTATGTCGATCCGTCGGGTACCGAAACACAATACAGCCAGGGTGGGGGAACTTACCCGAATTTGTTCGATGCACATCCGCCATTTCAGATTGATGGCAACTTTGGAGGTTCTGCCGGCGTTATCGAAATGTTGATGCAATCGCACCAAAACCGTATCGATTTATTGCCTGCTTTACCCGATGCGTGGCCTGCAGGTTCGGTTAGCGGAATTTGTGCGCGTGGCGACTACGAAATAGCAATGGATTGGAGCGAAGGAAAATTGAACAGCGTTACTGTTCTTGCAAAAGCCGGAGGAAGCACCAAACTGGTTTATCGGGGAGAAGAAAAAGAAATTGAGCTGGCAAAAGGGGAATCGCTTACGATTGAATGGTAATTTGTTGAGGAATAAGGATTGAAGATGCGTTTAATACTGTTTAAAAACCGTCGATTAAATAAGGGAGAGCATGCTTTAAATGTTGGAAGATACAAGGAGGCAATAAAACTTGGCCAGGCATTGGTAAATTCACGAAATAAGGAGAGTGCTTTCCGGGCGAACCGGCTGTGTGGTTTAGCACTTTACAAGCGTAAAAAATACGACGACAGTCTGCAGTATCTCAAAAAAGCGTGCGGCATTGGAAACTTTCGGCACGACTGGTACAGCCTGGCAATGGCTTTGGTATTTGCCGGAAAACCGGAGCAGGCAGAAGAAGCCTTTAAAAACATTTACCGTACCAATGTGCAGCCCGGCTATTTGTATGCAGTGCCTGTTCCCGGGCTGCTTTATCAATACATGAAGGCTTTAAAGCAAAAGCAGTTTATTGATGCTGCCAAAGTTCGCGCCAACGAATTAAAGCAAATGTTTGTTGGCGTTGGGCCGGATACCACCAAACAAGTGCAACGCGGATTACCCAATTTCAATACTTTCCTGACCGAAGTTGAACCTTTGTTTGAACCGGAACGGTTTGTGGTATGGAAAAGTGATTTTCGGATGTAGTAACAGGTATTCTGCAACTTTTTCTGAGATTAAGATCTGAACGATTGGGGTATGCTGTCGAGGTGTCCCGAAATCTCGAAATCGGAGAGCGTTCCTGTCAGGCAGGCCGGAATGATAATGTTTTTTGATATTACATGCGAGAGTTTACATGATAATTGTCGGGGATTTATGGCTTTTGTCCGAAAAATATTTAAAAATAGATATTTCAGTTTTAAATTTAGCTATTAATTTGATAATTAGTATTTTAATGCAAGTAAAGCACCTTGTTTTATTGGTTTCTTTTTAAATTTGATAGAATCAATTTCGATTTTTAAAAAAAAACTAATTGAATATCCGTTCTATGTCATAATTAATATTTAGCACGTCATGCTGAACTTGTTTCAGCATCTTTCGCCACTAATAATCAGCTATTTGCAAAAAAGACCCTGAAATAAGTCCAGGGTGACGGTCTGGTTGTGACTAATTACGGACATTCAATAAAAACTAAATCAAAACTTTACAAAATCTTAG
Source organism: Draconibacterium orientale (assembly GCF_900111425.1). NCBI lineage: Bacteria > Pseudomonadati > Bacteroidota > Bacteroidia > Marinilabiliales > Prolixibacteraceae > Draconibacterium > Draconibacterium orientale. Next base: position 20,024 of record NZ_FOHT01000028.1, read on the forward strand.
CATTATTATGAAAAGTCTAACTCTTTTAGCTGTGATTTTCATTGCGTTTGCTCTTGTATCCTGCACTGAAAATGATCCAAATCCTGTGTTGACAATTGAAGGTGGCCAGATACAGGGTGTTGAAACCGAAGTAGAAGGAATTGTTGCATACAAAGGTGTTCCTTTTGCAGCTCCGCCAGTTGGAGAATTACGTTGGAGAGAACCACAACCAGTCGTTCCGTGGGAAGGTGTAAAAATTGCTGATACATACGGTGACGCTGCATCACAAACTACCTGGGACCCGGAAAGTTTTTACGGACGTGAATGGCAAGCCAGTGGTACAGCGCCGTTTACAGAAGATTGTCTTTACCTGAATATTTGGACTCCTGCAGCAGGTCAGGTTGATGAAAATTACCTGTTGCCATGTGGATACATGGTGGCGGTTATCGCGAAGGTTTTGCTTATGAACCAGAAATGGATGGCGGCATCGACTATGCCTCACGAGGTGTTATTCTGGTTCAGGTAACTTATCGTCTTGGTGTATTGGGATTCTTTTCTCACCCATTATTATCAGAAGAAAGTCCAAACGGTGTTTCAGGAAATTATGGTGTAATGGACCAGGCTGCAGCATTAAAATGGATTCATGATAATATTGATCAGTTTGGTGGCGATCCTGATAATATTATGATTTTTGGTCAGAGTGCCGGAGGTGGAAGTGTTCAAACTTTGCTTGCTTCACCAAAATCGAGAGATTATGTTGCTAAGGCAATTAGTATGAGTGCCGGTGGATTAGGTGCTGGAAGAAGACCTTCTATGCCTTTTGATACCGTTCAGAATAACAACAAAAAGATGATGGATTATTTTGATATCACCACACTTGACGAAATGCGTTCTCTTTCATTTGACTCGTTGACAACGCTAATCAACAAATATGGTGCAGAAACTGGTAAACGTGTATTTTTTAGCCCGGTTGTCGAAGACTATTTCTTAACTGGAACATTTTCAGAAATGGCTCAGGCCAATGAAATTCCCGATATTCCTTATATGTTTGGTTTTACTGCAAACGACATGAACGATATGACTAAACCTGTGGCAGATTTTTGTTTATTGCGTGAAGAACAAAGTGATAAACCAGCTTATGCATATCTTTTCTCACGTCAGCTTCCCGGAGACGACAGTGGAGCTTTCCACTCATCTGATTTGTGGTATGTGTTCCATTCGTTTGAACACAGTTGGAGACCATTTACTGATGGCGATGAAGCATTAAGTTTGCACATGGTGGATTGTTGGACAAACTTTGCGAAATACGGTGATCCTAATGGTAAAGATGGTGGCGAGTGGACTCCATATACAAAAGCGACACCTGAATTTATGGTTTTTGACGCCGACCAAACTGATGATATCAGTGGAATGACTGATAGCCCTAAATTTTTAGGTGGCGGTTTCCCAAGATAGTTAGAAGTTGAATTCTATATAAATGAAAGGCTCGGAATTAAATTTCCGGGCTTTTTTACTGAAATAAAAGTTCACGCAGAGATCACAAAGTTTTCGCAAAGCACGCAAAACAGATTCTGCATTTTTGCGAACTTTGCGCTTCTTCTTTTCTTTGCGTGAAACAATGTTGATATCCTTTCATTTCGTAAAAAAATAAGGATAAAATACGGTTTTAGTTTTAGCCATTTGGGTTGATTATAGGATTGGTTCTAATCCTTTCAACCGGCAACACCGGCATGTCGTTCATATCCTGAAGGGCATTTATCAAGCCAATTTTTTGGTACTTGTGCAGGTCGTTAACGGTAATGCGGCAAACTGAAATTTTGTTTTCGGCGAGCAATCGGGCACGTTGTGTTCCGGGGAGCAGGGGAGTGTCGGGTGTCCACCATTTTTCGCCATCGAAAAATATCGGGTTGGCAGTAAAGCTGTCGGTAATACAAGAGTTTTGTACAATAAGGATATCGTCGCAATTGCCGCGCTGGTCGAATAAATGTTGCAGCTGTTTGCGGTTGGTGTATTTGCTACTGTATTCAATGCTGTTGTCTTCAACTAAACGGATGCTGTTGATGGAAAGATATTGGTGTGGCAGGAATTCGATCTTTTCAATATGCTCGGCATAAACCACTCGACAGCGGAATAGTCCATTTTTGCAGCTTTCCGGTATTTCGATATGATCTTTGAGTTTTAGCTTTGGTGCATCGGGAAAGTATTTCATCCGCGTCACATCAAACCGTGCCTGATGATATTCCAGGTTATAAAGTTTCCCGTTTTTACATTTTATGGTTTCCAGTAATTGCATATTTTAAAAGCTATTAGCCACGAGCTGCGAGTTGCAAGCTACAGGTAATAGGCTTGTTGGCAAAATCGCAGTATTCAACCCAACAATTTATCAGTTTTTCAATTTAACAATTTCCGCATTAAAGCATTCGCAACTCAATCCCTCAATCCCTCAATCCTTCAGTCCCTTTTTTGAAGCGCTAACCACAAAGTTTCACAAAGGATGCACAGAGTTTCACAAAGTAGATCAACGATTAAAGCATTAAAGCATTTCCGCATTAAAGCATTCGCAGCTCAGTCCTTCAGTCCTCAATCCTTCAGTCCTTTTTTTGAAACGCTAACCACAAAGTTTCACAAAGGATGCCCAAAGTACCACAAAGGTGATCAACTATTAAAGCATTAAAGCATTTCCGCATTAAATCATTCACAACTCAATCCTTCAGTCCCTCAATCCTTCAGTCCTTTTTTTGAAGCGCTAACCACAAAGTTTCACAAAGGATGCACAGAGTTTCACAAAGTAGATCAACGATTAAAGCATTAAAGCATTAAAGCATTTCCGCATTAAAGCATTCTTCCATCAATCTCCATCAATCTGCATCAATCTCTTTTCAATCTCCATCAATCCTTCCTAAAAACCGGAATATAAACTTTCTTCAACAGCTCTTCATATTCACTTTCGGCGTTGCTTAAAAAAGTTACACCTCCGCCGCTTTTGTATATCAGTTGTTCATCTTTTGTTTCCATGTAGCGGATCAGCACACAGCTGTCAAGGTTGAGCCCATCGAAATAGCCAAAAATACCGGTGTAAAAACCGCGATCGTAGTTTTCGGCCGCTCTTATAATCTCCACGGTTTTCTTTTTTGGTGCGCCGCAAATCGATCCGGCCGGCAACATTTTAAAAATGATATCGCCAATCTGTTCCGTATAGTTTTCGGGCAGGTCGCCGCTTATTTTCGAACTTACCTGCCACAAATCGCGCTGGTTGGTTTTTAATCGTTCCAGGTAACGAAATTTTTCTACTGTTACATTTTCGGCCACCAAACTCAGATCGTTTCGTATCAGGTCAACAATGGTATTGTGCTCGGCCAGCTCTTTCGAGTCGTTCAAAATTCGCTCTTTGGCATTCGGCAAACTGGCGTCCATTGTCCCTTTCATGGGGAACGACGAAATTTTCCCGGCATCGATCTGCACAAATATCTCGGGCGAAAAACACACAAACTCATCCCTGAGCAGCACCTTATAACGCGCCTCGCTGAGGTGAAAAATCTCCTCCGGCGACAGATTGGTTTTAACCGTTGTGGGCTGCGTGTAATTCAGCAAATACGTATCGCCGTTGTGAATGTGATGCTGAACAAGATCATATCCCTTTTTATATTGGCGGAAGGAAACCGGCTTCGTTTCCCATTCTATTTCTTTTTCTTCGCTTACCGGCCGGGCAAAATTCGATTGCTTATTGGCCTGCCACCATATTTTGTCTGTTTCGTCGGGTCTGAATAGTTTTGCTGTTGTGGTCTCAAAGTCAATCACAAAAACAAAAGGCTCGTTTCTTCGGCCCCGTTCGTTCATTGCTGCTATAGTTTGCTTTCTCTTCATCTCGCATGCAAAAGTATTAAGCTGTGCTCAATATTAAAATAATTTAACCGGAACTCGCAATTTAATAGTACTGAACTCTGCTGTATTTTTGAAGAATCCACCGGTTTCTACAGAAAACGATGGGATTTGTTCGATGAACAAGAAACATGCGTTTCAGACAACGCGCGAGGTAGTTTAACGGACTCTGCAGATGAGCGCTGATTTACTGTCACCCGTTGTGTGAACGTTTTTCTGCGAAAACCTGCATGAACCCTTAGTAGGGGAAGGGTATTAAAAAAGCCACTCCTCATAAAAAGAGAAGTGGCTTTGAAATATTTTGTTCTGGATACTGGATACTTGATACTGGATTCTCAGTACTCAATACTATCTATGATCCAAAGTCGTCGAACAGTACGTTTTCGTCCGGAACGCCTAAATCGTAAAGCATTTTCTGAACCGCATCGTTCATCATTGGTGGTCCACACATGTAGAAATCGATTTCTTCCGGTTCTTCATGCTGGCTCAGGTAGTTATCGTGAATTACCTGGTGAACGAACCCTGTTTTGTATTCAATTCCAAGTTTATCGGCTTCAGGATCTTCACGGTCGAGCGCCAAATGGAATTCGAAATTCGGGAAGTTCTTCTCGATATCTCTAAACTGATCGTAGTAGAAAACTTCTTTCCACGAACGTGCTCCGTACCAGAAAGTAACTTTCTTTTTCGATTCTTTGATGGTATGGAACAAGTGGAATAAGTGCGAGCGCATTGGCGCCATACCTGCACCACCACCTACGAACATCATTTCGCTGTCGTTGTCTTTCAGGAAGAATTCTCCGTAAGGACCCGATACGGTTACTTTATCGCCCGGTTTCAGGTTAAAGATGTAGGATGAACAGATACCCGGATTAACTTTCTTAAATCCGTTGTTTGCACGGTCCCAAGGTGGAGTTGCAATGCGAATGTTCAACATTACAATGTTACCTTCGGCAGGGTGGTTTGCCATAGAATATGCACGGAATGTAGGCTCCGGGTTTTTCATAACCAGGTCGAACATGCCGAATTTTTCCCACTCTTCGCGGTATTCTTCTTCAATGTCCATGTCCTTAAAGTCTACGTCGATTTTAGGTACATCGATCTGAATATATCCACCCGATTTGAAATCAAGCGTTTCGCCTTCAGGTAGTTTAACCACAAATTCTTTGATGAAAGTAGCCACGTTGTGGTTTGAAACCACTTCGCATTCCCACTTTTTAACACCAAGTACTTCTTGTGGAATTTTAATTTGCATGTCTTCTTTTACTTTTACCTGACAAGCCAAACGCCAGTTGTCGTTTTGCTCTTTACGGGTAAAGTAACCAGTTTCGGTAGGCAGAATTGAGCCGCCACCTTCTACAACCTGGCAACGACACATTGCACAAGTTCCACCACCACCACATGCCGATGGAAGAAGAATTTTATTGTTACCGAGAGTCGATAACAGGGTATTTCCCGGTTCAGTTTCAATTTCCAGATCGCCTTCGTTAATGCTAACCTTTACAGTTCCTGATGGCGTAAGTTTCTTTTTGGCGAACAAAAGTAAGGCCACCAACAGAATAATTACACTCAGGAAGAAAACAACACTGGTAATAATTACAGTTGATTGTGCTGACAATAATATCATCTTGCTAATTGTTTTTTAATTCTACAATTTAATTCCGCCGAATCCCATAAATGCCAATCCCATTAAACCGGTTACAATAAATGTAATTCCAAGTCCACGAAGCGGGCCAGGTATTTGTGAGTATTCGATCTTTTCCCTGATGGCCGCAATACCTACAATTGCCAGCAACCAGCCAACGCCCGAACCAATACCGTAAACGGTAGCTTCGCCCACGTTAACAAAAGCTTTTTGCTGCAGGAATAACGATCCTCCAAGAATAGCACAGTTTACTGCAATAAGCGGAAGGAAAATACCCAGCTGGTTGTACAGCACCGGTGCAAATTTCTCCACAATCATTTCCACCAACTGAACCATTGATGCAATTATGGCAATAAACATGATAAAGCGTAGGAAGCTTAGGTCAACATTGGCAAAGCTTTCGCCTAACCAAACCAAAGCACCTTCATTTAATACAAATTTCTCTAACAGGTAGTTAACCGGTACCGTAATTCCTAACACAAAAACTACAGCAATTCCCAAACCGGTTGCAGTACTTACTTTTTTCGAAACAGCCAAATACGAGCACATTCCGAAGAAGTACGCAAATACCATGTTTTCAATAAAAATTGACTTAACAAATATATTAATCAGATTTTCCATTTGAATTTTGTTTTTGCGTTACAATTAATCTTCAATTAGTTTACGGTTACGGCTACGCTGAACCCAGATAATTACACCAACCACAATAAGTGCCATTGGCGAAAGTACCATCAGTCCGTTGTTTTCGTAAAAACCACCGTTCGCAATGTACCAGCTGTCGGGGATTATTTTATAACCCAGTAAAGAGCCAGATCCCAGCAATTCGCGGAAGAAACCAACTACGATAAGAATAAAACCGTATCCGGCTGCGTTTCCAATTCCATCGAGGAACGATTGCCATGGGCGGTTACCCAACGCAAAAGCTTCCAAACGACCCATGATAATACAGTTGGTAATAATTAATCCAACAAACACCGAAAGCTGCTTGCTTACATCGTACACGTAAGCACGAAGTACCTGGTCTACCAAAATTACCAGTGCGGCAATAACTACCAGCTGAACAATAATTCGGATTCGGTTAGGAATTGTATTTCGTAACAATGAAATAATCACGTTTGCAAATGCCAAAACAGCCATAACTGAAATTGTCATTACAATTGACGGTTTCAATTGTGCAGTAACAGCCAGCGCTGAGCAAATACCCAAAACCTGCACGGTAATCGGGTTACTGTCGTTTATCGGATCCGACAGTAATTTTAAATTTTTCTTTGAAAATAATGGTTCGCTCATCTCTCTTAATTTTTATTCTTGTTTAAGAATGCTTCATATCCTGTAAAGTCGTCTTTCAACATGGCTTCCAGACCTTTACTTGTAATTGTACCACCTGAGATTCCGTCAACCTTATGCTCTTCAGGAGCAACCTGACCGGTTTTTGCAACCAGAATAGAAACCAATTCTCCTGAATTATCAAAGATCTCTTTTCCTTTAAATTGCTCTTCAAAACCAGTGGTCGAAATTTCAGCACCCAGTCCCGGAGTTTCACCTTCGTGGTCGAAATTCGCTCCGAAAATGGTATTCATATCGTCGCTAACCGAAACATATCCCCAGATAGGTCCCCAAAGACCGGCTCCGTAAACAGGAAGTACATATTTTCTTCCTTCTTCGGTGTCGCAAACAAATACAGGAAGTACCATTTCGTCGAAACTCTTGGCACGTTCTTTTTTCAGGTCGGTAGTGAAAGCGTTACCGTCAACTTTTTCACCTTTTGTATTAACAAGGTACTCGTCAACAATTTTTTCAGCGTAAATAGCTTCTGCTGTCTCTGCAGTACTTTCAATATTTACCGATGCCAGGATATTTTGTTTTTTCTCTATCTCCACGTTCTTTTTCTGCGCTGGCTTTAATGCCATTGAAACCGAAGCAAGAACGGCAGCCACAATAATTACCATAATGGCTGCATATAAAAATGTGTAAGTATTACTATTTCTGTCCATCTTTTCTTCGTTTTAATTATGCAGAAACTTTAGCTCGTTTTACTCTTCTCTTCACATGACCGGCTACAACGTAGTGGTCGATAAGCGGAGCAAATGTGTTCATCAGCAGAATGGCCAACATCATACCTTCAGGGAAGGCCGGGTTGATCACACGGAAAATGATGGCCAGAATACCGATCAGGAATCCGTAGATCCACTTTCCTTTTTCGGTTTGTGCTGCCGAAACCGGGTCGGTTGCCATAAAAATTGCACCAAACATAAAACCACCTAAAATTAAGTGATGCCAGAAAGGCATTGAAAAGTAAGTAGCAACTTCAGGCGATAAACCTGCACTGCCCGAAAATGCGTTAAGGATAAGTCCCATTACTGCACCACCGGCAATGGTTGAAACCATAATTTTCCAGCTTCCGATTCCGGTAATGATCAACAATACAGCTCCGATAAGAATGGCCAGTGTCGATGTTTCACCAATCGATCCGGGGATAAAACCAAAGAATGCATCGGCTACACTGTAATTTAAGTGTCCTGCTGCTGCATCGGCCATTGGAGTTGCTCCTGAAAAACCGTCAACTACTTTATCGGTGTCTTTTAATGCAATCCAAACCGAGTCGCCCGACATTTGTGCCGGATAAGCGAAGAAAAGGAAAGCACGTGCTACCAGCGCCGGGTTCCAGATGTTCATTCCGGTTCCACCAAATACCTCTTTACCCAGAATTACGGCAAAAGCTGTTGCAACAGCAATCATCCAAAGCGGAGTATTTACAGGCATAATAAGTGGAATAAGCATACCCGATACCAGAAATCCTTCCTGAATTTCGTGACCGCGCAGTTGAGCGAAAACGAATTCAATTCCTAAACCTACTGCATACGATACAATTACAATTGGAAGTACTTTAATTAAACCAAACAGGAAGATGTCGAAAAATCCTGTTGAGGCCAATTCGCCAATGGCTTTAAAGTGCTGCACTCCTACGTTGTACATTCCGAACAACAAAGCCGGAACCACCGATAAAACAACAATCGACATGGTACGTTTCAAATCGATGTAATCGTGAATGTGCGTACCCGTTTTCGACGTGGTTTTTGGCGTGTATAAAAATGTAAAGAATCCGTCGTGTACCGAATTGAGCCAGTGGTATTTGGCTCCCTTCTGAACCAGCGGTTCTGTCCTTTCAAAAAAGTTTTTTATAAATTTCATCTCTTAAAAGACTAATTAGTTACTTGTAATGATTAACCAAGCTCTTTGATCATGGTATTAATTCCTTCGCGCAAAATTTTCTGAACCTCGATTTTTGAAGTACAGGCGTATTCACACAAGGCGAAGTCTTCTTCTATTACTTCATAAATACCAAAGTTTTCCATTTTGTCAAGATCATTCACCAGGATTGCCTTTAACAGGTAAACCGGAAGAATATCCATAGGAACCAGTTTTTCGTATTGGTTCGACAAAACAAAAGCGCGTTCGCCACCATGTATGTTGGCATTCATTGTGTACTCTTTTTTCGGGAACAATTTTCCGAAATAGGCTTTGGTTGCACTGAATTTGTTAAAACCAGGATCGGCCCAGCCTAAAAATTCGTACTCATCGCCTTCAGGAATAACACTGATGTGCGAATCGTAAAAACCAACATAGCTTTTTTCAGATACTTTGGTTCCGGTAAGTACGTTACCGCTGATAATACGCTGGTTGTAATCGGCTTCTACCAATTTACCGCCAACTATTGTAGCAACAGGTGCACCCAAAGTAGTTTGGTAATATTTAGGTGTTTTAACCTCTGATCCGGTTAAAGCAACAGCTTTTGTAAAATCAACTTTTCCGGTTTCGAACAGGCGACCAATAAACAATACATCCTGAACGTTAATGGTCCAAACCACTTCTCCCTTGTTAATCGGAGATGTATTGGCGATTTGAATACCAACGTTACCTGCAGGGTGAGGACCCTCGAACGTATTAACCACAACATTTTTTAGCGAAGTAAAAGCCGAATCCTTTGAAACTCCAAGGTTTACTTTTCCTTCGGTAAGTTGAGCCAATGCGTTAACACCGGTTTGGAATGTATCCATTTGGCCATCGATAACAAAATTGTAATCGGGTGCCAATGGAGCCGTGTCGAATGTTGAAATGTAAATGGCTTTTGGTTTCTCCTCCGGATTGGCGATAATACCATACGGACGTTTTTTGATAAACGGCCATAAACCACTTTTCAAAATTTGTTCCTTCACCTCTTCCGCCGATAAGGTTGATGGATCAGCTTTTTTAAATTCGGCTGAACCAATTTTCTCGTCGGTTGCAATAACTACTTCCAAAATTTTACGACGTTCACCACGGTTAATCGATACTACTTTTCCTCCAAGGGGAGCAGTAAATAAGATTTCGGGATGATATTTGTCGTAGAACAAAGCGTCGCCGGCTTTAACCTCAGCGTCAACTTTTACACTAAGTTTTGGAGTAAGTCCCGGAAAATCGGTGGGTTTCAGAGCTACTGTTGCCGGAACCGGCAATTTGTCAAGTGCCTTTTCTGCACTTCCTTTTAGCTTTATATTAAGCCCTTTCCTTAACTTAATTACTTCTGACATATTGAATTAAGAATGTATTATTTTTAAGTGGGCAAAAGTATTAATTTTATTGGCTTTTCGCAATGCTTTATAGCAAAAGTTCAACGGTTTCAAATATGAAGATATGTGTATATCGGAATAGTATTCGTAAGTGTCAGTAGTTGAATGAAATAAGAAATTAATTCCGTCGTTATTTATCTTCAGATTAAATTAACATTTTGTTATCTATTTTAACGATTTAACTATAAAAAGGCGACACATTTCTGCGAAATTTGTGTTTTCGGTTTTGATATGAGATACGAATTGCAGATTTTTACGTTTTAACAAGGCATGCACTATTTTTTGCGATACAGTTAGTAAGCATTTTAGCTGTTTTTTAGAAAAGAATAATTGCGAAAAAAGTAAGGGCAGAACAATACCAACAATAACAAAGCAAAACAAATGAAAACTGTTTTTTTGACCACTATATTATTCCTGATTTTAAGTTTGGGGGCCATAGGGCAGGAGGAGAATTTTTACTACGAAAATGCCATTAACCGCGAGAATATAAAAACGGTGCAGGCCTATAGGAGTGGTTTCGAGCTCTCGAACCCGGTAATGGGACTGAACGAAAACATTACATTGGTTTTTAAATTCGATGACCTTTCGGAAGGGGTAAAAGATTATTACTACACCGTGGTGCATTGCGATGCCGACTGGAACGAGAGTTTTATTTCGCAGGACGAATACATCGATGGTTTTATCGAAAATCCTGTTGATGATTATGCTTTGTCGTTTAACACCACTTTTAGCTATGTAAATTACCGTATTGAATTGCCCAATGATCAGATGCGCTTTAAACTTTCGGGAAATTATGTTTTGGTGGTTTATGAAGATCAGGATAAGGAAAAGGTGGTTTTAACGAAACGTTTTTATATCTACGAAAATGCTGTACGTATTGAAGGAACGGTGCGGCGCGCCACCGCCGATGCTTTTGAAGGCAGCAACCACGAGGTTGATTTTAAAATACACCATCCCAATTTGTCTATCTTAAATCCGCGAGAAGAAGTGAAGGTGGTAATTATGCAGAATAACCGTTGGGATAATGCCATTCGAAATTTGAAGCCACTGTATATCCGGGAAGGGATTTTGGATTACGATTATAACCGCGAAAATGTATTTCCGGCAGGAAACGAGTTTCGGTATTTCGACAATCGAACCAACCGGATGAATGGCGAAAATGTGATTGCCACCGATTTTCACCGGCCTTATTTTCATAAAACAGTTAAAATTGATGAAGTGCGTGCCAATAAACCGTTTTTCTCGTACGAAGAAATGAACGGGATGTACGTGGTGGAAAGCCAGGACCAGGAGGTGCGCGATTATGATACCGAGTGCGATTATACCTTTGTGCATTTTACATTGCCACTGGAAGCGCCGTTACTTGGTGGATCGGTGAATGTATTTGGAGCGCTAAGCAACTGGAATGCCAACAAAAGCAATGAAATGACCTATAATTTCGAGCGCGGAGAATATGAATTGACTTTGTTGTTAAAGCAGGGCTATTATAATTATATCTACGTTTATGTGCCGCAGGGAGCAAAAGTAGCCGACCACACCAATATTGAAGGAAGCTTTTGGGAAACCAGTAATGATTATCAGATTCTGGTGTATTACCGTGATTTAGCCGGCCGTTATGACAGGTTGGTCGGATACCGTCAATTAAATTCCGTTATAAACAGGTACTAAGTGGTTGATATTGTTTCTGGTTTCTGTTGTTTGAAATAGTTTGAAATGTTTGACAACCAATTGAAAACTGCAACCGAAAACTGTCAACTGCGTCTGAAAACTCTTAACTGGAACTGCCAACTGACATTAGCTTACGATTTTCATGTAACCTCGTCCGTCGCTAAAAGGTAGCATAAACCAGAAATTACTTCCTTTATCCACTTTCGATTCAAATTCCAATTCCCCGCCCAAAAGCGTAACGTAATGCTGGGCAATTGGCAATCCAATTCCGGAACCTGAAGTCGTTTGGTTTATTTTATTCTGCACGCGGTAAAAACGACTGAAGATGTGTTCGTAATCTTCCTCAGGAATACCAATTCCAGTGTCGGCAACATAAAACTTCACAAAGTCGTTGCGTACCATCTCAAAGCCGAAAGTAACTTGTCCGCTTAAGGTGTATTTTACAGCGTTGTCAACCAAAATTGTCATCGCCTCTTTCAGTAACTGCGGATCGGTAGAAAAGCCAAATTCAGGAGTGGCAACATCGGTTTTTAAGCTAATGCGAATATCCTTGCTATCCGGAAGTTCGGCAAAATAGGCATTGTAAATTTCGCGAAGCAGCGGATTTATTTTGCTGAAAGTGGCATGAACCGGAATATTCTCGGTTTCAATTTTTGCCAGATGCACCGTGTTGTCGATCATATTTAATAATTGCTGACCGTTTTGTGTGATGGCTTCGGTGAGTTCCAGTCGTTCCAATCCATCGAGCGAATCATCGGCCAGCATGCGCGTAAAGTTGGAGATAATGTTCATTGGTGTGCGAATCTCATGCGACAGGTTAGCGAGGAACGCCGATTTTAACCGATCGGATTCTTCTGCTTTTACGAGTGCTTTTTCCAGACCGAATTCTGCAGTTTTACGTTTGGTAATATCGCGCGCCACCGAAATTACTGCATTGGCATTGAGTTTGGCCAGGCGCATTTCGAACATAAATGTTCCGTTGGGAGTATTTAACGAGTATTCAATACTTTCAATCGTGTCGTTTTTAATACAATGCTGAATACATGAGTAGATCTTGTGTGCCAATTTATCCGGAAATCCGGCATTAAAAATAGAGCTGCCAATAATATTCGAGTCCTCAATTTTAAACAGGTTGCCTTCTTTTATTACAAAGTCCTCGTAAATACCATCCTTATCAATAACAAAGAAAATATCAGGAATCGCCTCAAGTAGTACTTTGTAGCGCCGTTTGCTGGCTTCCAAATCTGCAAGCTGCTTTTTGGTTTTTGTAATGTCTTCAAAAACCAGGTAGTAGGAGTTGTAGGATGGATTTAGCACATGAATTTTAAACCATTTATCGAGGGTGTCGGCATAAAACTCAGTCACACTCTTTTTATTGAAAAGAACGGTTTTGTTTACATCAAAGCGGCCTTTAAAAATAAGGTCGAATACGTATTCGGCTTCCTGTTCCTGCACTTCGTACAAATTGCGTTTAAAAGCCGCTTCAAAGGCATTGTTTATTTTTTCCACCACCAGGTTGGTGATATTTCCGTCTTCGTCGCGTAAGGCGCGTAGTCGCGAAATCAGAAACGAAGTGTTTTGTAAAACACGGTGAATTGCTTCGTTTTTCGAGTTGATTTCCTCGGTCAGAACTTCAATGTTTGTAATCAGTTTTTTACGGAGATAAAAGGTTGCCAGAAAAAAGGCTGTGAATATTAAAACAGGGTTGCTGGCAAAAGGATCGAAATAAGTAAATGCATCGCTTAAATGTCCGGCTTTCAGCAGGTGAAAACAAATTAGCGCCAGCGACACAAAAAAGTAAATGATCACCCGAGTTTCCATCAACGAGAAATAGTACAGAAAAACCAGCCCGGCCATTAGCCACCACACCGAAAGATGTACTGTTTCAATTAGCGGTGCATGTTGTGTTAAGTCCGAGATGTAAAAGGCGTAAATAAAAACGGGTAACGAAAAAATAACATTGGTGGCGCAATTCTTTTTTGCATTAAAAGTGCAAACTATGCCTAAAATTGAAACCGAAAGAAGAAGAAGATAGCTCACCAGATCGCTTTTAGGCGCCGCAAGAATTAGCTCGCGTATCGATAAAAATAACGACAGAACTCCCGCAACTTCCCAAAATAACAGAAGCTGAAAAAGCTGCCTTTTTTCATGATCAGTTTTAGCAGCCCAGAATCTTTCTGCTAATATTTTATATATCCTTTTTAACAATAATGTAAAAATATTAAAAAACAGGTACGTCTCGGCAAATCAAACGATTTTTCGGGGAAAAATTGTCAAAATGGGAAACTGAAAACCTGATTTTTATTTTGTTTTTAAGGGTTTTTGTTCTAAATGTTTGGCTATAAGACGGTTGATTTAAACTCTGTTTTTCGATTATGATTTTTGTTATGCTTTGTGAGAATGCGATTTTTTAGATTTGCATAAACAGACCAGAAGAATTACAAACGATAAATATTAAAGAATTATGCCAAAAGGAATTTACAACGTTCCGGTTGCTAAAAACGAACCGGTTTTAAGTTATGCTCCGGGATCTCCGGAAAGAGCAGAGCTGCAGGCTAAATTGCAGGAATTACGCTCGGAAGAACTCGACCAGCCAATGATTATTGGAGGAAAAGAAGTTTATACCGACAGAAAAGTCCGGATGTTTCCACCTCACGAAATTGCGCATACTTTAGGCTATTATAATCAGGGCGATGCCAGCCACGTTGAAATGGCAATTGATGCGGCTTTGGAAGCCAGAACAGAGTGGGCAAACCTGTCGTGGCAACACCGTGCGTCAATTTTCCTGAAAGCAGCTGATCTTTTGGCAGGACCATATCGTGCAAAAATCAATGCTGCATCGATGCTGGGACAATCAAAAAATGCTTTCCAGGCCGAAATTGATGCGGCTTGTGAGTTCGCCGACTTTTTACGTTTCGGCGTTCAGGTAATGACTGAGATTTATAAAATTCAGCCCGAGTCGGCAAAAGGTATCTGGAACTACAACGAATACCGTCCGTTGGAAGGTTTTGTTTTCGCACTTACTCCGTTCAACTTTACATCAATTGCCGGAAACCTTCCTGCAGCACCTGCCATGATGGGTAACGTTGCCGTTTGGAAACCATCGAAAACTGCTGTTTATTCAGCTGGTGTAATTATGGAAATCTTTAAAGAAGCCGGTTTACCTGATGGTGTTATCAACCTGGTTTATGCATCGGGTCCTGTTGCTGCCGATACTGTGCTTACTCATCCTGAGTTTGCCGGAATTCACTTTACCGGTTCAACAGCTGTATTCCAAAGCATTTGGAAAACCATTGGCGAGAACATTTACAAATACAAATCATACCCACGTATCGTTGGCGAGACGGGTGGAAAAGACTTCATTTTTGCTGATCCTACAGCTAAAAAACGCGAACTGGCCATTGCGATGTTGCGTGGTGCTTTCGAATACCAGGGACAGAAATGTTCGGCAGCTTCAAGATGTTATGTTCCGGCAAGTATCTGGCCGGAAGTAAAAGAGATATTAGGCGCTGAGCTGGCTACCGTAAAAATGGGGCCGGTTGAAGATTTCACCAATTTCGTGAATGCCGTTATCGACGAGTCGTCGTTTGATAAACTGAAAGGTTTTATCGACCAGGCAAAAGAAGACGAAGATGCTGAAGTGATTTTTGGCGGAAACTGCGATAAATCAGTTGGTTATTTTGTTGAGCCAACAGTTATTCTGGCTAAAAAACCAGATTACATTACCATGAAAGAAGAGTTGTTTGGCCCTGTGCTTACGGTTTACGTTTACGAAGACGAAGACATGGATGCAACGCTTGATCTGGTTGATACAACTTCGATTTATGCACTTACAGGTGCTGTTTGGTCGCAAAGCCGTTACAATATCGAGAAAATTTCAAAACGTTTGGAAAACTGCGCAGGTAACTTTTACATTAACGACAAGCCAACAGGTGCTGTTGTAGGCCAGCAGCCATTCGGTGGTGCGCGTGGTTCGGGTACCGACGACAAAGCAGGTTCTATTTTTAACATGCTTCGCTGGACGGCAATCCGCACGATTAAAGAAAACTTTGTACCACCGATAGATTATACTTATCCGAATTTTCAGCCGGATAATGAATAGATATTAATAATTGAAATTCAGGTTATTAAGGTTAAACTGTTGAAAAAGGGGAATCGGAATTGTTCGGTTCCTCTTTTTTTTGGTCGCGAAAGATTCTACTTTTGTGATACCAATTTTGAAAATGTTTAGGCTATTGTCAACTATTTTTAAATTGGTTTAATGCCCGATATGGAAAAACACAGGCATTAGAAGTGAACTAAAGGCTCAATGTTTTTCATTATCGGTATATCAACATTTAGAGGAACATGAACAAGGAAATATTTAAGTCCGGAAATTTTAAAAGCATCGGTAACAAGTTTGTTATCGCCTTTATTCTTTTTGCTGTCTGGATTATATTTTTTGATGAAAACAGCATTGTTTCTCATGCGAAAAGCAAGCGTCAGCTGAATGAGTTGAAGCAACAAAAAGAATATTACCAGAAACGCATTGCCTCCGACAGACAAAAGCTTCAGGACCTGAATAAAGGGAAAGCGGAACTGGAAAAATTTGCCCGCGAACAATACCAAATGTCGAAACCCGACGAGGATGTTTTTATTATTGTTGAAGAAGAGTAGAGTAACTTTTGATAAACAATAATTTCTTGCGATTAAAACATTCTATTAATAAATCCGTTACAGATTAGTGTAAGATTAGCTGCTATTTGATAGCCAATATAAATTTCTTATATTGCTTTTAGAATGAATGAGAATCTTGACATATTCAAAATAAAATCGAATAACATTGCACCACAAAAGGGGCGGGTTTTAATTGCTGAACCATTTTTGGCAGGCAATTATTTTAATCGTTCGGTGGTATTTCTCGTTGCTTTTAGTCAAAAAGGAGCAGTGGGGTTTATCCTGAATAAAAAGGTCGATTTTCCGGTGCAGGATGCGTTCCCGGATTTTCCTGACTTTAATGCCGATGTGTATTTAGGAGGTCCTGTTTCTACCGATTCAATTTATTTTATTCACAAACTGGGCGATAAACTTCCGGGAAGTATTCATGTGATGGGAGACTTGTATTGGGGGGGCGACTTTGAAGTGTTGAAAAGAGACATTCGCACAGGAAAGATAAATCCTTCAGATATTCGGTTTTTCCTTGGCTATTCCGGCTGGGATGGAGGTCAGTTAGAGGAGGAATTAAAAGAGGATTCGTGGTTGGTAACAGATGTTGAGCAAAACGATGTAATGAAAGATTTGAGTGAATCGTCGTGGTTCGATTTTGTAAAAAAAGCCGGTAACCGTTATTCGGTATGGGAAAATTTTCCTGAGAATCCCGCGCTTAACTAGTGTCAGGTCAAGCCTGCTCTATCGCCCCAAGTATTGTTCTTTTTCGTTTTTACTCATCATAAAAACACTCACGTAGCTAGGGCTATGCTTTCTTTTTCTGATTTCGAAAAATTCAAACAATAACTTCAACTTAGCCGACATTTAAGACTTGACTTAACACTTTTCGCTTTTCATCTCTGATTTTCTGTTTTCCTTTCTAAAAATTGATTTAAAGCAGAATAAATCCGGTCGGAAAATTCATGAACGTAACGTCGGTTATTAAATCCTAAAACCCATTGTATTCCTTTCGTTTCAGAAGCAAAGAATATTTCATCCATCTCTTGCAGATACGTTGGTTCCAAATCATCAGTTTCTACCACTTTCATGTTTATTTCATTCGCCAGTCGCATAATTTGCGGGCGAATTACATCACCGTAACAACCTGTTTTTATCATTGGCGTAAAAAGTACATTTTCTTTAATCATAAAAAGATTGGCGGCAATCCCTTCACAAACAATGCCCTTTTCATTTAATATTACTGCAGCGGCGTTTGGTGTCTTTATACATTCAGCTTTTACCTGTTCCCAAAATGGTGCTTTTGTAAAGCAAGAGTTATAAGCTTGAGAATGGCTAACCAGTTTCAGTTCTGACACCTGCAGGAGAAGCCCCTGTTTGATACCTGGGAAATCAAAATCCTCGAAAGCTTTACAGGTAATCAGGTAATCGATTTTTTCTTCAGAGATAAAAAACTGAAAAGTGATCAATCCGGTCCGGTAAAACCGGTTTTTATTGAGCATCCGTTTCAGTAGCCTGAATAATTCGCGGCGGTTTTTAAACAGGTCAGGAAGATCGTGTCCGAGAGTTTTTAATTCTATTTCCACGATGTCCAGGTTTTCGTCGAGCAGCGGAATTCCGCCAAAACCAAACCAAATGCTGTGTTTATACACATCGGGCGTGTTTAACAGAAAAGGTGTAAGGTTGGTTTCTGCTTCTTTTAAAATTCGATTATTTATAAGCAGGTAGGCCATAAACTACAGGAACGAAAACAAATTGTCGATAAAGCGGGTAAATAATTCGGGTTTTAGCAAAATTGGGAAAATGAAACCAAAAACAGCTCCCAAAAAGTGGGCATCATGTGCCACATTGTCCGATTGTCGTTTACTCATTTGGTACGAGTAAAAAAGGTAACCGGCGGCAAACAAAATTCCGGGAATTGGAAGCACGGCAAACAAATACAACGACTCCCAGGGCTGGAAAAAAATGGTGGCAAACAGCACAGCCGACACCGCACCTGAAGCACCAACGGCATTGTAGTAATAGTTGTTTTTATGTTTTATCAGGCTCCAGATGTTCGAAGCCAAAATACCGCCGAAATACAACAAAAGAAAATAAGCTGTGGCTTTATTTCCAAAGTAATAGTCGAAATAAACCACGGTATTTCGTCCGAAAAAATAAAGTACCAGCATGTTTACACCCAAATGCGACCAGTTGGCATGAACAAAGGCGTGGCTCACGAGGCGGTAAAATTCTTTCCGGTGAATAATTTGTACGGCATTAAACTGAAGCTTTGCCGATAACTCGCGGTTTTGAAAGGCAATATATGAAATTACGGCAGTTACGCCGATAATAAACCAAACTATCATTAGTGTAATATTTTATAGATCATTTCCTTTTGCAACTCGCCGGTTTCAACCATTGTTGATACGTTAAATCCTTTGCTTTTCATGTCGTATTCGCGCAGGACTCCCATAATTTCGTACAGCTTGGTAGGAGAGTAACGCTTGGCTGCCGAAACATATTCTTTTACAAAAAAAGGATGAACACGTAGTTCGGCTGCGACATTTCGTTCCGATTTGTCTTTTAGAAAATGATAAGTAAACAGTTTTGAAAAATAGAAATACAGTCCGGCCACGGTTTTCTGAATCGGGTTCAGCGTTGGGTTCGATCCAAAATAATTAATGATCCGGTTGGCTTTTAGCACATTTTTTTCGCCCAATGCATTTTGAAGCTCAAGAATGTTAAACTCTTTGCTCAGCCCGATATTTTTTTCGATATGCTCGGGTGTAATTTTTGTGGTGTCTTTTACGGCAATTACCAGTTTGTTCAGCTCGTTGGCAATTTTGCTTAAATCCGTTCCCAGGTACGAAGTAAGCAATAAAGCTGCCTGCGGTGTGATGGTATAATTGTGCGTTCTTAGAAAACCGTCAATCCAGCCCGGAATTTTATTCTCGTACAGTTTTTTCGAGGTGAAAAGTACACCGTTCTTTTTTATGGCTTTGGCCAGTTTTGTTCGCGAATCGAGGGTTTTGTATTTGTAAGCCAATACCAAAATGGTAGAAGCCAGCGGCTTTTCGGCATACGATGTCAACGTTTCTATTTTGCTCAGGCTTTGCGCTTCTTTCACAATTATTACCTGCTTGCTGGCCATCATCGGGAAACGTAACGAGGCTTCTACAATGTTTACCGGATCCGAATCTTTTCCATAAAAAATGGTTTGGTTAAATCCTTTTTCGGCATCAGTCAGCACCTTGTCTTCAATATAATCCGATAGTTCATCAATAAAATAAGCTTCTTCGCCCTGTAACAAATAAATGGGGTGATAGATGCCTTTTTTCAGGTTGTGCAGTATGTCGCTGTACTCCATTTTAAAATCGTAAGTGTTTTACAGAAAGTCCGTGGTTTTTAATTTCCAGTAGCGCATCAATACCAGCCTGAATATGCCTCTCTACATAGGATGAAGAAACATATTGATCGCTTTTGTCGGTTTTTACGCCGGTAGAGATCATAGGCTGATCGGATACCAGTAATAAAACTCCGGTTGGTATTTGGTTGGCAAAACCAACGGTAAACAGGGTTGCTGTTTCCATATCGATGGCCATTGCGCGTGTTTTTTTGAGGTACTTTTTAAAGCGTTCGTCGTATTCCCAAACCCGGCGGTTGGTGGTTAACACCACGCCTGTCCAGTAATCCTGCTCCGAATTTCGGAGAATGTGCGAAACTGCCCGCTGCAGGTTAAATGCCGGAAGTGCCGGAACTTCAGGTGGCAGGTAATCAGCCGATGTACCGTCGCTGCGGATAGCCGCAATCGGTAGGATAAAATCGCCGAGCTGGTTTTTCTTTTTTAAACCTCCACATTTTCCCAGAAACAAAACTGCTTTTGGGTGTATGGCACTTAACAAATCCATTACTGTAGCCGCATTGGGGCTTCCCATGCCAAAGTTGATCATGGTAATGCCTTCGGCAGTTGCACTGGGCATGTTTTTGTCGGTTCCTTCAACCGGAACCTCAAATTTGCGTGCAAACCGTTCTACGTAATCCTGAAAATTAGTGAGCAAAATATACTGGCCAATTTCTTCGAGCTTTTTGCCGGTATATCGCGGCAGCCAGTTGTCAACAATTTCTTTTTTCGTCTTCATAAGCTGAATTATTCTACCTTTGAACAAATAGGAAAACTTTTGGTTTTAAGGCGAACACAAATGTACATTTTTAGCGCTCGCCAGCCAAGTTGAGTTAGCCTGATTAATTCATTTTTTTGAATTAATTACCCGAAGGGTTGACGAAATAATTAAAAAATGATTATTTGTCAGGGATAACTCAATCGTCAACACTATGTGTGCAAATTTTTTTGAATTTTTCCGATTAATAAGTTAATGAGAAGATGATGTATAAACTGAATTTGCCGGAATATGCTTTCCGAACAAAAACAGAAAATAATAAGACATTGATATTTGATCCGATACGGAAGAAATTTGTGGTGCTGACGCCGGAAGAATGGGTGCGCCAGAATTTTATTCAATATCTGATACAGGAAAAAAGTTATCCGCAGAATTTAATGGCTGTGGAAAAACAAATTAAGGTGAATCAGCAACAGCGGCGTTTCGATTTATTGATTTATCAGCGAAACGGAAATCCATATTTTATTGCTGAATTTAAAGCGCCAAACGTTAAAATTACGCAGAACGCTTTCGATCAGGTGGTGCGCTACAACATGGCTTTGCGCGTTGAACGGGTAGTGGTATCGAACGGAATGCAACATTTTGCCTGCCAGATTGACTATGAAAAGAACAGCTATTCTTTTTTGAAGGAAATACCAGGGTTTTAGTTAGGTAACTCTTATGCAACTACGCTCCGTCATGCTGTCCGTCAGCTGACGGATTCAGCATCTGTTAAGCAGCCGGGATTCCGAAACAAGTTCGGAATGACGTAGCCGAAGATTAATGTGTTAGCAGAGTAAGATGTGTTACGAAGCGAAAATGGTAGCCATGATTTTTGGGATGAATGAACTTTATCCCAAAAACTTCTGATAAAACAATTCATCTTTCCACCCGGAGAACGTTTTAATCCAGTTTTTTTTGATGCCACTTTGAGTAAATCCCGATTTTTCGAATAACTGTATGCTACCCCAATTGTCGGAAGTAATGTTGGCGTACAATTGCCTTAATCCCAGAATTTCAAACGAATAGTTGGATAAGGCTTGCAGTGCATCGCTGGCGTAACCTTTTTTACGGTCGTCGCTTTTGTGGATGAGAATACCAACTCCGGCCCGCATGTGAAAGGGCTCAAAATCAAACAGATCAACGGCTCCAACGGGCTTCTTATCTGAAGTTTCAATAATTAAACGAAGCTGTTTGGTTTCGTAGATGTCTTTTGCCGATTCCAAAAGATACTGGGCAAGAATGTGTTTCGAGAACGGCGTTTTAGTGTTGCTCACTTCCCAAATCTCAGTGTTATTCTCCCATTGGTATAACAGGTCAAGGTCTTCCGGTTCAAGGGGACGGAGGATTATTTTTCCATAGCTTAGTTTTTCGTTCATCTTCTTTGGTTTTTATGATTACCGGTCTATGTGTTTCCAGCCTTTCAGCAAAATTTCAATGTCCGACAGTAAATTGTAATCTTTTGCGTACGACCTGTTCAACTGAATTAATTTTTCTTTATCCCATTTCAATTCAGGAAACCTGTCAGCCGGATGTAAAACGCCTTCTTTTATTGCCGGAAGTTTGTTTTCTGTTGTAACCTCCGGTATGTAACCAATCCAGGATTTCTTTCCTGCAATTACCCTGCAACTGTTTTTAATGAAGTTTCCTTTATTTGTTGTGAACCAGATAAGAATCGGGCTCAGACAAAAGATCAATAGAGCTGTAAATATGTCGAACAAACGTTTTTTTCGCTTGTTGGCCGCTTTTGAAATGGCGTTGAGGTTCACCACATAAAGATCGCCGGCGGTGTGAATGGAATTACTGCCGATGATACTTGCACTTTCGGGAGGCGCAATTTTGTAATCAATATCCAGGCGACTCAGGTCGAGCATGGCTTTAATAATCTCGGCCGAGCTGATATTTTCGGCACAAAAAATAATTTCATCAATACGGTTAATCCGAATAATCTCTTCCAGCTGGCTCAATTCACCTATGTAATTGGGGCCTTTATCGCTACTATTGATCGCAATAAAACCGGCCATTTGCGACCGAATCCGGGTTTCTTCCAAAATTTGATGAACACGGAGAGCTTCTTTCGAATGCCCAACAATAGCAATTTTACGGGCACGCTGTGTGTTCAGGGCAAAATCGCAGAGTTTTAGCCAGTGGCCCAACAAGCGGTAGCCGGTGAGGATAATTGCGGCCCAGGCAGTGCCCAAAAGAATTAAGGCGCGCGAAAAGCGGTATTGCTCGTCAACCAGCGAATAGGCCAGCAGCAACGCGATAAGCCCCCAAAGTATTCCACGGCCAACTTTGTAAAGGCTTGCGGGCTTTTTGTATGCTCCCGAAAAACGAATGCCAAACAAAAAAAACAAGCAGTAAACCGGAACTACAAATTGTATAAATTCCGGCGGGTAATAATCGGATTGATGAAAGCGGAACTGTTCCCAAAATGGAGTGATCAGCCAGAATCCGGTAAAAATCAGCAAGGCATCAATAACCGGAATATACAATTTTTGCAAGACACGCTTTGAGGCAGAAAGCAAAGCCCGGAAATAAATTGCCAGATGAATTAGCAGGGCAAAAACGCTTGCTTTACTTCCCGAGAAATGTTTATGCGCAAAAATAATCATGGCCTTGTAAAATACCTTCACGTAATTTAGCGAGCCCTTTTTTGTGCTTTCGCCTTTGTAGTGGATTATGGTTGTTTCGGGGAAGTAATAATTTTTATATCCCCCTTTTTGAATGCGGTACGAAAGGTCGATATCCTCGCCATACATAAAAAATGTTTCATCCAGCAATCCTACTTTGTCGAGTACCGATTTACGAAGCAGCATAAAAGCACCTGCCAGTACATCAATTTCATGCACTTCATCCGGGTTGAGGTAGGAGAGATGATATTTTCCGAATTTACGCGATTTGGGGAAAAGTTTCGAAAGACCGAACATTTTATAAAAAGCCACCCATGGTGTTGGTAATCCCCGTTTTGATTCCGGCAGAAAAAGGCCTTTGCCATCAATCATTTTTACACCGAGACCGCCCGCATCGGGGTGTGCTTCCATAAACGAAAGTACCTTTTCAAAAGTATCTTCCTCAACAACGGTGTCAGGATTCAGCAACAAAATATATTTTCCTTTTGCCTGCCGAATGGCCTGGTTATTGGCTCGTGAAAAACCGATGTTTTCGGTATTTTGGATGAAAATAACATGGGGAAACTTTTCGGTAATTAACTGCGCCGAGCCGTCAACCGAGTTATTATCAACAACAAAAACTTCGCCTTGTACCTTCTGCAAAGCCTTCTCAACCGAGTGGAGGCATTGTTCGAGAAAATGCTTTACGTTGTAGTTGACAATAACAATTGAAATATCCATTTTTCAGCGCTGGTGTTTTCAAAAAAGCTGGTCGGCAAAACTATTGCCGGCCATGGAAATCTACTTTAAAGTTGATAACGAATTACTCTCAAATGTAAGGTTTCCTTTTCATAACAAAAAGAAACCGGCTTTCTGATGCGTAATTTATTTTCCCAACGAGCTTTCGAAAGGAACGCGGTTCATTAACGAACGGCCAAGTGTAATTTCGTCGGTATATTCCAGCTCGTCGCCAATGGAAACGCCCCGCGCCAGTGTCGAGATTTTTATTTCCCTGCCTTTCAGTTTCCGGTAGATGTAAAAATTGGTGGTATCGCCTTCCATGGTGGTTGAAAGTGCCAGGATGATTTCAATAACTTTGCCTGAATCTACCCGTTCAATCAGCGAATCGATTTCCAGTTCTGCCGGGCCAATGCCATCCATAGGCGAAATTATCCCTCCCAGTACGTGGTACAATCCGTTAAACTGGTGTGTATTCTCCACCGACATTACATCACGGATATTTTCTACCACACAAATTACACTTTCGTTGCGCGACGGATTGGAACAAATCTGGCAAGTATCGTTATCCGAAATGTTATGGCAAACTTTGCAGTGTTTTATTTCGTTTCGTAATTGTATCAGGCTGTTGCCAAAAGAGTTAACCGCTTCTTTGTCTTGCCGCAGCAGGTGTAAAACCAGGCGTAAAGCACTTTTCCGGCCTATTCCGGGAAGTTTTGAAAACTCGTTTACAGCGGCCTCCAGTAATCGCGAAGGATATTTGTCAATATTCATACAAACAAAAATAGTGTTGAAATTGAAAATATGATACACGAAAGCCACTTTTCGTACCGGGATGTACTTTTGCCTGTTTTTGCTGCTGTAATTATGGTACTGAAAGCTTCTGTTTTTTTAGAAGTAAAAAAAATGCCGAAGTCCAATTAGGAACCCCGGCATTTTTATGCAAGCCCAGGTGTTAGTTCGTATTGTTGTCCTGGGCATCGATAACAGCTATGGCCGTCATGTTGATGATCTCGCGCACGGTACTGTCGCGTTGTAATATATGAATTGGTTTTTTCATTCCCATCAGTATAGGACCAATCGCCTCGTACGGCCCCAAAGCCTGTAGAATTTTATAGGTAATATTTCCCGAGCTCAGGTTGGGGAAAATAAGGGTATTGGCATCCTTATCGCCCAATTTATTAAAGGGATAACGCGAATAGCGCAACTTGCCATTTAAGGCATAATTGGCCTGCATTTCGCCATCCACTATTAAATCAGGATTACTCTCATGCAGCAACTGTACTGCTTCTTTTACTCTTATCGGGCTGCCTGCTCCTTTATAGGCGCCAAAGTTAGAGTAGGAAAGGAGGGCAATGCGTGGTTCGATATTAAATTTACGAACTTCGGCTGCGGTAAGCAAGGTGGTGTCGGCAAGTGTTTGTGCCGAAGGATTCATATTTACGGTTGTATCGGCCAGGAATAACGGGCCGCTTTTGGTTAGCAGCATATACATTCCTGCAATGTGGTTATAATCCTTTTTTACGCCGATTACCTGCAGCGTTGGGCGAATGGTTGACGAATATTTTCTGGAGAATCCGGAAATAAAAGCATCTGCCTCGCCTGTTTCCACCATCATCGAACCATAATAGTCGTGGTTGTACATTTTTTCTACCGCCTCGTTGTAAGTCATTCCTTTACGTTTTCGTTTTTCGTAGAGGATTTTTGCAAAATGATGACGTTTTTCGTCGCTTACTGATTCGCACAGGTCGATAATTGGAACATTGTTAATATCCAGCTGGTTTTCTTTTATCAGCTCCTGAATTTTCTCTTTGTTGCCCAGTAAAATTGGTTGTGCAATACCCTCGCGAATAACAAACTGAACGGCTTTAAGAATCCGGAAACTGTTGGCCTCGGCAAATACAATTCGTTTCGGATCTTGTTTTGCCTTGGTGCGAATGGCCATTATCAGGCGGTTGTCAATTCCCAGACGTTCCGTTAACTCTTGCTCGTAGGCTGTCCAGCTTTTTATGGGTTTGCGGGCTACCCCGCTTTCCATGGCAGCATGTGCTACAGCCGAAGAAATGGTAGTAATCAAACGCGGATCGAGCGGTTTGGGGATGATGTAATCTTTGCCAAACACAATATTTTTCATGTTGTAGGCTTTGGCAACCATTTCCGGTACATATTCTTTTGCAAGTTTTGCCAGTGCTTTTGCGGCCGCAATCTTCATTTCTTCGTTAATGGTGGTTGCCCGCACATCCAGTGCTCCCCTGAAAATAAAGGGAAATCCCAGCACGTTGTTGATCTGGTTGGGGTAATCGCTACGTCCGGTAGCCATTATAATGTCTTTTCGTGCAGCAGTAGCATCTTCGTATGAGATTTCGGGATTGGGATTGGCCATGGCAAAAACGATCGGATTTTTCGCCATCGATTTGATCATTTTTTTATTGACCACATCGGCAACCGACAGTCCGAGAAATACATCGGCATCTTTCATGGCTTCTTCCAGCGTATCTATTTTTCTGTTGGTAATAAATTGTTGTTTAATCTCATTCAAATCAGTACGTTCGCGGTTTATAACGCCCTTGCTGTCAACCATTACAATATTTTCAGGTTCTACCCCCATGCTGATGTACAGTTTAGCACACGATACAGCGGCTGCTCCGGCACCGCTAACAACAACCTGAATATCTTCAATAAGCTTTTTGTTTATTTCCAAAGCATTAAGTAGGGCTGCCGCAGAAATGATTGCTGTTCCATGTTGATCGTCGTGAAAAACCGGAATATTAAGTTGTTTCCGAAGCGTTTCTTCAATTTTAAAACATTCGGGAGCTTTTATGTCTTCCAGGTTTATGCCTCCAAAAGTTGGTGCAATAGCTTTAACAACGGCAATCAGTTTGTCCGGATCTTTTTCGTCCACTTCAATGTCGAAAACATCCACGTCGGCAAAAATCTTAAACAACAAACCTTTTCCCTCCATAACCGGCTTTCCGGCTTCCGGCCCGATATCACCAAGACCCAAAACCGCAGTTCCGTTCGAAATTACGGCTACCAGGTTTCCTTTTGCGGTGTATTTATAGGCATTGTCCTTGTCCTTTTCAATTTCCAGACAAGGCTGTGCAACCCCCGGGGTGTATGCCAGCGAAAGATCGTATTGTGTATTATGTGGTTTGGTAGGTATAACTTCTATTTTCCCGGGACGATGTTTTTTGTGGTAGTTGAGGGCATCAATTCTACGAATTTTAGGCATGGCAGTCAATTTTTATGGTTTAATCTAAATTTACATAAAATGTACTGCCTATAAAAGGTTATTAATCAGAAATAAAAGTGTTGTGCAACAATGGGAAAGGGAAAAGGGGAGAGAAGGATTTGTGGGGAATGAGGTTGATAGGAGATTGGGATTTGAACGCAACGAAGATGAGCTAAATTGTGAAATTGGATATCGGAAGGGTGAAATCAAGAAAATTCGGTTTTCAGCATTTTAGCTGAAATGAAGTTGGCGTAATACCGCTTGGCTCTGCCACGGGGATAGTCAACTTCAAGAATTTTAATTATTCTGAACGATGTACTTGCGGTATTTTAAAAGTTCTGTTTTTAAGCAACTTTGTGAAAGATTGGGATTCGCGAAGGCGAAAATTAACCTGGCAAAACTACCAAGAGACCAACTTACCTTCATCATCCTTAATCAATAATCCTTTCTCACCTATTGCTTTGAATAGTAACTTTTATACTTAGGAGAAGTGGTAATTGAGCCTACGCAGAATAAGCTTTTTTGGCTCTTTTTGTACGCAGTACATAAGATGGTATCGCCGAGAACCCAAGACCAACCAGGAAAACAGTAATAAACTGCAGATTTACATTTAGCTGCCAGTGGTTGAGGCCAAGTGCAATTGCAATTAATACAACGTTGCCTGCCAAAATGGTTAATGTTACTTTTAAATGCGAACCAAGTAACGATAGCAAACGGTGGTGGATATGGTTTTTATCCGGCGAAAATGGTGAGCGTCGTTGGGCTATTCGAATAGCCATAACCCTGAGAGTATCAATAAGAGGTACAATTATTATGGCAAAAGATACAGCCGGTGCTCCACCTATACGGTAAGGCTCTGGTGCAGTCAAATTCAATTCGTTAAATGAAACAATCATTACTGAAATAATTAATCCAATTATCAGCGATCCTGTATCTCCCATAAACAGTTTATTTCTGCTACCAAAAACATTATAAAGGAAAAAGCCTGCCAGTGCTCCAACTAAGGCAAAAGCCATTATTGCCTGCGGATAGTTTTGGCTTAAATAAAACCAGGTTCCCAATACTGATGATGCCAGCATTCCTAAACCGGAGGCGAGTCCATCTACCCCGTCAATAAGATTAAAGGCATTTATGATCACAATTATTGCAAAAAGCGATAGTGAAAAACTAGTTAGATTTCCGATCTTATGCTCTCCGAATACCCCGTGTAAATTCGTGAAATGAATATTGGCAAAGGAGATGAGTAATATTACCGTTACAATTTGGATGATTAATTTTTTCCGGGCCGAAAGAATCATCAAATCGTCTTTTAAGCCCATGAAGAACATGATAATAACGGCTGCCATAATATATTTTAACGCATCATAGGCTAATCCATCTGTGGCAAATATGGCACTAATGCTGAAGCCAATAAAAATAGCAACTCCTCCCAATGGAGGAACTATCTCTGTGTGTACTTTTCGTTCATCAAAGGGCTCAAATAAATGTTTGGCTTTAGCGGTGCGAATAATTGGGGGTACTACTACAATTACGAGTAGAAAGCTAAGAATAAGTGCGGATAGGATTAAAATAATTTCCATATCAGAATGTTATGATCTAGTTCTTGTGTTTATATAGGTAATTTAATTTACCGTAAATGCATGCTATTTTGTTGAATACATTTTACTCGATGCCAAAATTAGCTAAATTTAATTTAAATAAGAATTTTAACTTCAAAAAGATCAAATATTTAACAAATTGTTTTATTCTTACTTATTGGTTAACCCTGCGAACTTGCCTGATTGCAGCCAGGTTTATTCCTGTTACATAAGTTTTTATTAATTTATTTTTCCTGAAGACTGAAGTCTGGAACCCCGGTTCGGAAAGAGGTGTTGAAGTTGTTTCTTCCGTATTCAGACTTCTGTCTTCCCTCCAACATATCGATAGCATCAAATTTCATTCGCGGTTTAAACCGATGTATTTCCAATGCAAAGTGCTTTGTTAACAGTAGATAAAAAACGTCTATCCAAAAACAAGGCGCTGAAATTTTTAGTTCGGGAAGTAATAGTTGAATGAAATCATTGCTCCCAAACGAGTGGTGTTTACTCCATTATCATAAACACTTCCACGATCGGCAGCTACCGATGTTGAAATACTTATTTTTTTTGACAGCGGTTGCCAGGAAACCTGCCCAAGTGCTGAGAGTTGTTTACGCGAAGGACTGATGGTTGTGCCTCCTTGTCCATTGTGCCGCCCAATATTATTGGAATAGGTTAGCAGCGCTTTCCAGGCAAAAGTTTCAGACAATAATCCGTCAGCCCCCAAATGGAAACCTGCAAAACGCGTGTTTTCAAAACCTCTGCTTGTGCCATCAGCTATTAATACGGGAGCAAAGAGCGGACTCACCATTGCCATTTTATTGTAAGTGGCACCTGAAAGATATAACCCGTGGTTAAAATAATCATCAATTCCACGGCCACGCCCGTTTTCGTCGGGAGCTTCACCGATGAGATAAGCCCCGCTTTGGTTTTTGGTATGGAAATATTCGAACACGATATTTTTTAAGTGAGCTTGTTGTTTATGAAAAGCAAGATGTAAACCAATCAGGTTATCGGAGTAATTAACAAATTCCATTCCTGAGTGATCTTCATAGGGATGGCTGATGTAAAGTGTAGCATTCAGTTTATCCCAGGCTTTGCTAAATTCAATCTGATAAACGCCGTAACTGTTTCCCATGGCATTAAGCTGTTCTTTATCAATAACATTATTGCCACCGGCACTGGCTGTTAAATAGTTGAAGTAGTCTTCCCATCCCGGAAACTCGCCGAGCACAGGATGTGTGCCGCCCCACATTACGAAATGTTCAATTCCTACCGTTACCTGTAACGATTTTGGTTGGCCAAAGCGAAAAAACAGGTTTCCCCGGTGTAAATGCGTATCTTTTACATAACGATCGTCGTTGAGCAGGCCCTCTTCATAAAAGCCATTGATAAAAAACCAGTCGGTAAAAACGGGAACATAACGGTTAAAACCGGCTCTTATTTTTGGATGAGGCCTTGCATTTCGCGATGCTGACAGGTTGCCGTTAGTGGTTGACAGTCCGGCATAAACTTCCTCCTCAGGGAAAGCGCCAATTTGCAGCTGAAGAAATCTCCAGCTCATGCTTCCAAAAAGTTGGGTAAAGCGGATGTCGTTTTCGTCGGCCAGTAGCAAATCAAGGTCAAGACCTACCTGATAGCTGAAATCAGAACCTCCGATTTGTTGCCCATGAAAAGCATTAATACTGAAGTTTTGTATGGTACTGCTGTTTTTATCGAATTGCCCCAACTGGTTGGCCCATAGCCAAAAGGGGAGCTGGTTTTTTGTGCCTGCCAAAGTATTTGACTCCAGACTTAGTGATTGAGCAAATAAGCCGGATAGCGGACCGATGCATAAGAGCAGTAAAAGTGCTCCTTTAATTATGGAAAGTTTTTTCATTAGCTTTTTAACGATGATAATGCGGATTTAGTTTGATCAGGCGTTAACATTTTAATTTGTGCTCTAACTTATTTCATATCCTTCTTGTGTTTGGGTTTTGTAGTTAGGTTTAACCTTTTGTTATTTGGGAAAAAGTATTGAATCTGCTCAATTAATTAATGTTGGTATTATCTTTTGCAACCACAAATTCCTTCCACAGAACAATACAAGTTCCCGCAAACAAACCTATCAATGTAAGGCTGATGATGGTGAACATTGTTTTGGGCCTGCTTTTCTGCTGGGGCACTTTTGCCGGTTCAATTACGGTAAATACCGGTGTTTTATCCTGAACGAGAATTTGTGCCTGTTCGCGCTTTTGTGCCAGTCCTTTGTACAGGTTCGAGGCCAGCGTACTTTCGGTAACCAGCCTGTCGCGGCGCGATTTTGCTGATGCCAGAATGACATTTACATTACTGTCGTCGTAATCGGCTAAAGCTTCCTGTTTCTCAAAATACCGGGCTTTGGCTTCCTGGTAGCGAGCCTCGATAAAAGCCAGGTCTTTTTTCTCTTTACTGGTATGGTAATCAATAATGTATTGCTTTAGGCTGGCGATCACTTTTTCGGTTAAAAGAGCTGAAACGTAAGGGTCTTGTTGTTCCACACTCACTTTAATTATTTTACTGTCGCCACCGGTAATTCCACTTTCCGATTTTATAATGTTTACCTCAATGGTACCGGCCAGTCCTTTAATCAAATCCAGGTCGGCCTGAGAAAGATTCAACGGTTCTCCTTCATTTTTTTGAGGAATACTTCTTTTTTCGCCCTTCGGTTTTAACAAGCTGAGGGCATAACCCGGCCATCCCGCAATCGATGGTTTGGTATGTTCCTGCAGGTATTCGCTAACCGACATGGTAAGGTCTTTTTTGGGTAAATACACCCTTTCCTGTAAAATATCCATAAGGAAAGTTGTACTCTTTACCACTTCGGGATACAAGTCGGGTGTTAAGGCGCTCTGATTACTTCCACTCATATCGAGGCCCATTAAACCACCTACGTCAAATCCTGCCAGGTTTCCCAATTGTCCCATTAAGCCATTTGCCGGGCTGTTGGAGTTCGATTCGGCTAACAGGCTAACTTCCGTTTTATATACCCTCGGCGTAAAAACGACCAGAAATACACCTGCCAAAAAAGCGATAGCAGCCGATTTTATTAGTATTCCACGGTTTTGTTTGAGCCGGAGAAGCAGATCTTTTATTTCGAGGTAATCTTTTTTATTTATGATAGCTGTATTCTTGCTCATTTCTTATTCAATGAAAATTTACAGTGAATTTTTAGATCAATAATGTCTTTCAGTATTACGGGCACTTACCGTTATTACATGGTATTTATTAGTGCTACAACAATAAGCGAGAGCGATGCAGCTAACGAAATGGCACCTGTTTGGGAAATCTTTCTGCGTTCGCCTTTACTCGGAACAATTATTTCTGCTCCTGCCTGTAATTCGGGATAATTACGGCCAAATATTGTTTTGTTTGTTTTGCGAACCGAGCCATTGGCGTAAACCACATAAATATGTCCGGGTTTCGATCTTTTTGTTAATCCGCCGGCATTGGCCAGGTATTGCCTTACACTCATCGATTCGTCGAAAGGAACCACATTGGGATTGTACACCGAGCCACTAACTTTAATGGTTTGTAACGATTTTAATATGCGTATCGAATCGCCTTCCTGCAAAATCAAATCGCTTTTACCTCCCGGGTTCGAAAGAATATTTGCCAGGTTAACAGCAATGATATCCAACTCGTTTCGGGTGATATTAATAGTATTGGCCGATTCTTTTTCCTTTGCAATATTGTCAATGGCTTTGTCGGTCAGGATTCGGTTCGGCGTTCTTTTTCGAATTAAACTGGCACCGTTAATATAGGCTTCGGGCGTTATACCACCCGATCGTTTTATCAAATCGGAAATGCGTTCGGTGCGTGAGGTTAGCGAGTATTTTCCCGGAAAATTCACTTCGCCGTTAATACTTACCAGCATTTGCGGCATGTAGGCAGGAGATTTGCGAATAAACACCTGATCAAAAGGTTGTAATACGAAATTGGATGCTTCGTCGCTTAGCGCCAGTGATTTATCGATGGGGAATTTAATGATATCAGCCAGTTTTACTGAAGTAACGGTTGAGGTGTCGTTTGCCACGCGTCGGGCAATTTCAATATTCGCTGTAGAAGCCGTTTCCAGCAAACCTCCGGCCTGAAGAATAAAGTCTTCAACGGTAGTATTTTCAGAGTAAGGATAAATTCCCGGTTGTTTCACTTCGCCCTCAATTTGTATCGTACGTGTTTCGCGCAAATCGTGGATTGAAGGAATATGAACAGAGTCTTCGCGTTGCAGGGTGAAATCGAGATTGGAAGCCAACAGGTTATTCAAATCAACAGCAATATGCTCCCTGGTCAGATCTTCCTGTAAGCGAAAAACCGAGATGCGGTCTTTAAATACATCTTCGCGTAAACCATCGGCTTTGTTTATTAATTCTTTTAATGTTGTTCCTTCGTTGATGGCATACGAACCCGGGCGAAATACCGCTCCTGAAATAAATACCCGGTTTTCAAAACGATTCAAAACGGCATCTATTTGTACTTCGTCGCCATTTTCCAGGCGAATGACATCCAAATAGTCGGTAGCAATGTCTAAAATGCGTTTTTCTTTGCCGGTTTTCCGAAGTATTTTAACCCGCTCGGTATAAGCATTTCCTGTGAATCCTCCTGCAAATTCAATTAAGTCCTCCAACGATTCGTCGGGCTTAATGTCGAAGGCCATGGGGCGTTTCACCTCTCCGTTTATCCTTACACGGTTTTCATAAGGAGGGATGAAAATGATATCCTGATCCTGTAAGCGGATGTTATTGGATTGTTTGGCATTTATCAGGTATTCATAAAAGTCGATGTGTGCAACGATTTTATTGTCACGAATGATCTGTACATCACGGATTGAACCATTGTCAGCCGGACCACCGGCGATGTACATGGCGTTAAAAGCTGTTGCCATTGCCGAAATATTGTAGGTTCCGGGTAAAACCACTTCGCCCACAATATTTATCTGGATACTCCGTACAGCACCCAATGTAACTTTCATCGAGGTTTTTCCATCCTTAAGTCCGGAGTAGATCTGGCCTAAGATGGTTTCCAGTTTTTTTCCGGCATCTTCTGTCGTCATTCCGCTTAAGAATACAGGGCCAATATTTGAAATAATTATACTTCCATCGTTTGAAACCACTTCCTGGTAACTGTGTTGCGAGGCTCCCCAAACATCGATGTTTACCAGGTCGCCCGGACCAATTAAATAATCGCGTGGTGTTAAAACATTAAAGCTGGGTTCGAAGGTAAGGTCGGTATTTTTAAACAGCGAAAAACCAAAATTATCGTTTGTTGGTGTTTTTGCAGCGTAGGGAAGGCGTTCTTCGAGGTTTTCGGGATACTCTACCTTCGGACGTGTGTTTATTTTTACTCCCTTGCTGCCATCCTCCATTATCTTGTTGTCGTAAAGACGTTCAGCGCGTTCTTTAAATTTCTCAATTTCGTTTTCGTCCATTCCGCGCGACCGGGCTAAGGATTCGATCTGGTCGGGTGTAAGTCCCGACTCAATAGCACGTTGCATAATTACCCGCATCTGGGCATCGGAAATCTGGCTCGATTTTATTTCCGAAACATTTTGTTCCATCGGGTTTAGGCTCTGGGCCATCACTTTTCCTTGTATCAGAAACAGGAACATCAGAATGAAACAGGAATATTTAACGATAGAAAATCTCATAGATATAGCTTATGTTTTAGGTATTAAATAATGAACTGTATGCGTAAATTTTGAGCAATAAAAGTAATAAAATCTCATTTCAATCGAATCATCCTTTGCGGTTCTTCAGTAGAATTCGGATTTTAACCTGATAATTGCCCCTGGCTTTGTTATTGGAAGGTGCTTTTTTTCCTTTGTTGAACTACTCTTTATACACCTCTTTTCTAAAGAAAGTATGCTTTTCGTTTATAACGATTTAAAATGT
This sequence comes from Draconibacterium orientale, assembly GCF_900111425.1. Taxonomy (NCBI): domain Bacteria; kingdom Pseudomonadati; phylum Bacteroidota; class Bacteroidia; order Marinilabiliales; family Prolixibacteraceae; genus Draconibacterium; species Draconibacterium orientale. Next base: position 54,653 of record NZ_FOHT01000028.1, read on the forward strand.
AAAATATCCAATGCTGAATGATCAATATTCAAGTTTACTGGAATTTGTTGTGGTTTAGCCTGTTATCTGTTGGATGTTGAGTATTTTACAATAACCATCGCCCTTACGCCTGCCTGCAGGCAGGGGCGATGCTGTAATACCGATTTGAAATTAAACTGAGCCTTTGGTTCGCTCACTCCCAAAGCCTCTTTAATTTTCTATAGGCATTAACCATTGTAATTTCAAAGGCTCACTTTGAAATACAATTGGTATAACTTGCCGGGGCTTTGCCCCTGTAACGATTTACATAAAACCATTTTACGGCTCTCTTTTACCAAAATTTATAGCGTAATGGGTAGCCTGTTGAGGGGAGAACAAGCCTTTATTTGGGCTTTCTACAGCTTAATTGCAGCTTTTTGGCAAAAATATACAGCGCGTAAAATACTTTTAAAAAGGTAAGCAAAATGCTATTTGTTTTGGCGTGGTATTGATGAAAAACGATCCGACTGTTGAATAAATGCTGGATTTGTGCCAGGTGATTCATCTCTTTACTGATAACTGCGGAGTCTTCGTGAAAGAATTTAAGCTGTAAAGCCAGGTAGTTCCTTAGCCCGGCTTTTTTTACTTTCAGACCCAAAATGCGCTCTTCTTCGTACAAAAAGGTACGCTCATCGAAAAAGTTTAGCTGCGCAAATGTTTCCAGTTTCCCCATAAAAAAAGAGCCGGTTAGGCATTCTACAGCCATTGTTTTTTGTTGCGCGGGCAAATCGTAATAAACAGCCTGGTTTGCTTTTGCCCGGTTAAAACCAGCTACCGTACCGATATCATAAGAAAAATCCGGAATTTTCCAGGCCGCATTGGGTGCCGGCTGGCCATCCATGTGCATAAGTGGCGAAATAAAGGCAATATCGTTACACTGATCGTAACTGTTTGTTAGTTGCGCTAACAGCTTCGGATTATCAATTGAAATATCGTTGTTGCTTATAACCACAAAGGTATTGTCAGGTATTTTTTTCTGAAGGTATTTTAAACCAAAATTATTTCCGTAAGCGTAGCCTCCATTGTATGCTGACTGAATGATTTCTACTTGTTCATCGTTTTGTAAATGTTGAACGAGAGCATTGTGCGAATTGTCCGTAGAACAGTTATCGACTACCAAAATGGAAAGCTGAATACTTTGCTGCAATTTTAATTGCCGGATGTAGTCAACAGTGGCTTCCCACGAATTATAATTCAGAATCAATACAACCAGGCGTGGCATTTCCATTTTTATCTTTTAGTGTATCGTAAGTTTTGTTGGGCAATATTTATCAGAATCCTGTTGATCGGCACCCTTCGACTACGCTCAGGGTGACTGTCAGGCTGAGCGTAGTCGAAGTCTGATTTTTCGAGCTAAACGGCATCTATTTTAATTTCATTTTTTGTCGTACAAATCGCAAAACAATAAGTGACAGCATCGTAAGCCGAAAGAATATTTTATAACCCAGCGAATTGGAGTTGGTTTGAGCATCCAGTGGTGTTTTGTTAAAATCATGCCTTCTGTATTTTACCAGTTTGGCCGGGCAGAATACCGGTTTTGTAAACAGTTCAGCATTTAGTCCGATCCATAAATCGTGCATGGCAATTTTTTTAGGGAAGGGGAGAACAATCGGCAATAAATCTTTATGAAAAGCCATACAACAACCCATGTACGAGTTTTTTGCAAGGTTTTTTAAAAAGCCCAGGCGCGAGTTAAAGATTTCAAATATTGATGAGGCAATTTCTTTCCCCTGCTGGTTGATTACCACTCCGTCTGAAATTACCAGTTTGCTTGTTGCCAATTCATTGACCAGAATTTCTACCTTGTCGGGCATCCATACATCGTCCTGATCGGCTAAAAAAATATAGTCGCCCGAAGCTTGTTTTAAGGCAAATTCGAGATTAAATATTGGGCTTGAAAATTGTTGCTTTTCGAATAACTTGATTCTCGGATCGGCAAAAGATAAGATGATTTCTACCGTCTGATCTGTCGATGAATCATCGGAAATAATAATTTCATCAACAGCTCGCGTTTGGTTCAGAATCGAATCGAGCTGTTCCTTTATAAATTGCCCGCCGTTATAAGTAGGAATACAAACTGAAATAGTCATTTTGTCAGAAAAGTTTAGCCAGCGATATGCGCAGTTTATACCAGAGAAGTTTAAGGAGTGAATATTTGTTCGACAAACATTTCATCATTCGATAACTTTCCATATTCCTTTTTATTGTGAGTGACAAATTGGCCAAACGCGACAACAGGTAAGTGTTTTTAATGCCCTCAGCACCCACTTCATTTTTTTTGTGTTGACGATAGCGTAAGCCCGGCTTTTTGAGGTAATCGATCACTCCCGATTCTGCAACTTTTAAAATAATCCACCAGTCGTGCATCCGGGCTTGCTCAGGGAAAGGCAGAACCAATGGTTTTACCTTCTTGTTCATGATAAAAGTGCAGCCCGGGGCCGGATTATTAATCAAAAGCTTGTAGACATTGTAAACATTCCCGGGATTCACTTTCGAATAGTTCCAGAACGATGAATGGATGGTGTTTAATTGTTCATCCACTACTTCCAGATCGCTAAAAACCAATGCTGCCTTATCCGGATTTTGCTGTTTCAGTTGCTGAATACAAGCTAACGATTCTTCAATTTTATGGGGTAACCAAACATCGTCGTGATCGCAAAACATGATGTATTCAGCAGAACTGTATTCCATCAGTTTCTCAAAACTGCGCATTGGTCCCAGTTGCCTATCGCTACTCAATATTTTAATCGCTATGCCATGTTGCTTTCTAAATTTCTTTAAAATTGTTGTTGTTTGGTCGGTGGAACCATCATCGTGTACCAGCAGCTCCCAGTTGGTGTATGATTGTGCCCGTAACGAATCAAGTAACTCCGTCAGGTATTTTTCGCTGTTATATGTCGCTAATAATATTTCAAGCCTCATTTTCAGCATCGTTTGGGAAGGTCGTGGAATAGGTTTGCGAAAAAACATAAACCAATACCAACATTCCGGTTGAACTTAACAGTAGCGGGTTGGTGCCTGCAATAAAGAGATAAGCCAGATAGGCAATAAACAAGTGTGAAATGGAACCACTCTTGATTTCATAAAAGATCGGAATAAGCAGAATGAGGCCAAATACGATCGAAACGGGGATGCCCCAAACGCGTATTAATTCGAAATAAGTTAACTCAGTTACGCTTACCACACTGTTTATGCCCGAGGTGTACATAGTGCTGCCAATTCCCTGTCCAAAGAGCAAAATACCTATATGATTCGAAAAATGTTCGATATAAGAAAACAGGTGTCCGAGCTTTACCTGGTTGGAAATTTCAGAGCGGTTTAAAAATACTTCGGCCAGTAGATTTGCCCCATAAAAGAACCCGGCCAAATAAATAAATGCCACCAGTAAGGCAAGCGGCTTCGAATTTTTATAGGCATAAAACAGAAGGTAGAAAAGCAATATAAATGTCATGGACAAAATGTTTGCCCGTGTACCGGAAAGAAACAGAGTGGTACATAGTGCCAAAATAAAAACAATTTGCGCGCCCCTGTTCTTTTTAATTTTTAAAATGAGTAGCCGATGGAGGTAATAAGCCAGCGGGAATACAAGTATCGGCGAAGTTTTGTAGAACACCATTAACAGGGTAAAACCACCGTAATTCCGCAGCGCATAAACGGCGACTTCTTTTTCCATCACAAAAAACGCATAAAGCTTAGCAAAAAGGCCGGGATTGATTAAGGGCAGAAAATAGGAAAATGCCGTCATTGCAACAAGCAGTATAGCCGATACATTCAAAACTGGGCGAAGCTGAATGTTTTCGGTAACGATTATCACCAGCAGGAAAAAGAAGAAAAAAGAGTTCAGGTAAACCAGCTCTGCCATTGTGCTGTTACCGGCAAAGTTTTTTATCAGGCCAACCGATAAGGCATAAAATGGCATAAAGAAGCCAATAAAGGCCACAGCAAATAGGATTTGTTTCGAGAGATATACCGTTTTTTTATAGTGCAGCGGAAACCAAAGCACAAAAACTCCCAGGAATAAAACATATTTACTATGAAATATTTTATTGCTGGGATCGATAATTACATCGAGAAATAACAAGGCTAAACCAACGTAGAGCAATGTCTTATAATTTTTCCCGTACAGGTATTTTATACTATTTGTCAATGGAATAAGCGATAAAGAGTTCGTATGGGCTTCAACAGAAATACACCTAATCGGTACTCGCGCGACTGCGTTATGAGTTCATATTCAAATGATTCCTGGGGATCGAGGAGATGTTTTGAATAAATATCCTGGTGGTTCATATATATTTGCTGCCTCAGTTTCCGAAAATGTTCCCGGCTTGCGATTAATGAAGCATTTCTTGAATTTCTTTTAATCCGATAAAAAAAGCCAATGTCATTTAAGGTATGAACAGCACCTCCGTTTTTTAACAAGGCTATCCAAAAATCCCAGTCCTCGAAACCTTCTTTCATATTTGTATTGTAGCCCTGTGTTTGGTCAAAATCCGACCTTCGGAAAATGGCAGAAACCACAATAAAGTTTCTGGCCAGCAGCTTCTTTAACGAATAGGATTCAAGAGGTAACATACCATTTTTGGCGCCAAAAAGTGCGACTTGGCAATTGACCACTTTAACGTCGTCGTTTTTTTCCAGCAGTTCAACCGCTTGCTGAATAAAATTTGTACCAATTTTATCGTCAGCATCCAACGGTAAAATGTATTTTCCGGTCGAATTTTTAATTCCCAGGTTGCGGGCAGCGGAAACGCCCTGGTTTTCTGTTTGCAGTACTTTTATTCGGGGGTGTGAAATCCCGCGTACAATTTGGTTGGTATAGGCGTCGGTACTTCCATCGTTTACCACAATAATCTCGTAATTGTCATAGCCTTGTGAATGAATGCTTTCAAGACACTCAGTCAGGTATTTGCCTTGATTGTAACAAGGAACGATAATGGAAATTAATGGCGAAGTCTGCATTGGCGAAATGGTAAACTATTGGTCGTTTTGTTTGTTTTTTTGTCTGCTGATAAGCTCTTATTATGGTTAAATCTAATAATTTTCTCTGGTTTTGCTTGTTCGGCGTTGTATGTTACATTAAAACCATCGCCCTTACGGACGATGCTATAATACCGATTTGAAATTAAACTAAGCCTTTGGTTCGCTTACTCCCAAAGCCTCTTTAATTTTCTATCGGCATTAACCATTGTAATTTCAAAGGCTCACTTTGAAATACAATTGGTATAACTTGCCGGGGCTTTGCCCCTGGAATGATTTACCAGAAACCTTTTGTTGTTCTGTTGCTTAGAACTGTGGGCTTTTTGTTTATAATGAGTTAAAATCAGTAATCTTCGGGTAACTTAAAAAAGATTCCTCGCTGCGCTTCGGAATGAAAGGCTTTTGGCTTTGGGTGAGGATAGAGTGGTTTGGCGGTACAGCCGCCAAACCACTCTATCCCAACATCAAAAAACTAACATACTGTCATTCTGAGCGAAATGCAATGAAGCGAAAGAATCTTTTTATGGCTGTGTATTTTATTGTATCACAATGATTTAAAAAGTAAAATATCCAATTTTGAATAATCAATGTCCAAATCAACTGCAATTGGTGCGTTTACCTTGTTCTGCATTGGGTATTTGTTATTGGGTATTGATCATTTTTTTGTGCCTTATCCAAATTAATTTTTGTGTATAGCGGGTAGCGGGTGGATAGGGATCAGAATCGGTAAGATATACCCAATTGGGTATGCAGGTTGAAGGTGTTGTTGGGATGTGTCCAGTAGTCGGCTTGCACTTCGGCAAATGTGGGTTCGTAAAGCCATTGGTAGTTTCGGCTGCTAACCAGCTTTATTTTTCCATATACCAGAAAGTTTTTATAATCCCAGTTGGCAAAAACAGAGGTGCTTAAATCCACCCAGTTGGCCCGGAAATCTTTAATATAGTTATACCAGAAGTTGTTGTTGTGCACATAACGTTCAAATTCAATACCCACCTGTTTTAGTCCTCTATTCCAGCTGATTTCCAGCGTTTGGGTGTTGCTGCCGGGATCAATTCCGGCACCCAGTAACTGGCCTTTGTGGGTATAGCCGTGCGTTAGTTGATAATGGTAATACCACGTCCCTGCCGGTTGCTTATAAGTGCTCCTTCTGTTTATGTTAGTCTGACTTGCAGCCATTTGAGTAATTTCTCCCCGCACCTGGAAATAACGTTTTCCTTTAAAGCCCAGTAGTTTATGTGCCCCTAAAATATAGGCTGAAGAATGGGTGGGCTCCATCAAAAAGTCGCGCATGTCCCAGGAATGGTCTTCGCGGCCAAATTCAAAGTATATCTCCGCATGCGATTCGGGGAATAACCATCTTGCAAATAGTGAAATACGTTGATCCTGTCGCTGGCTGTCCACATTTTCATTGGAACCTCCCGAACTTTTGGAAAGAAAACTAAGTACCGGCAAATAGTCCGAAAATCCGGATCCCATATCCTCCGAGTAGGTCATAAAACTTCGGGTAAAACCCAAAAACAAACCCGGTACCCAACGGGGTTGATAGCTCATTACCATGGCATTTAAATAGCGCCAGTCGTCCGGTAAACCTTCGGTATAGCCCGATTCTTCAAGTTTTCCGGCAACGATTTGCCCTTCGAACGAACCGATTGGTGTTTTTACCGGGCGTACCGTATTTAAGGTTAGGTGTAAAAAACCGGAGGCTGAATTGGTCATGAGCAGGGAGTTTTTATATCCCGGTCCCCACCAGAGGTTTTCGGATGATAAGCCAATGGAGATGGGTTTATAAGTTAAACGCACACTGCTTTGGCCTAAAAAGAATTTCGTATAGTGGAAACCTCCGAACCGCTCCGGTAAATCAATTCTTCCTTTAGAGTGGGGGAATTGCATATTCAGCGTGGTTTTGTACCCCGAAGGAAAACCGTCGAAAAGCTTATTGTGGGCATACACCAATTCCGGATTAAAGGTTATACTCAGCAGGCTGTATTTAAAATAGAACCCCAGGTCGGCACGCATTTGTGCACTTCGTGCCGGAATCATCGATCCATCGTTAATCCCTTCCGGATGATGGCTATTGTATTGATTCAGCATGCTCACGGGAAGCAAAGTAAACTGTCCTCTTCGCTTATGAAAGAAAAAGCTGCCATCGAATTTGTGGAGGCTCGAACTATCCATACTGTTTTCAGGATCGAATAGGTCTTCTTTGCCCAAAGCTTCCGAATAGATAGGCCGGGAGGTAAATGAAAGGGTCGAATCCACATTCCCCAGTAACTGCTGACGACGGTAATAATCGTTCAGGGTTTGTTTGTTTAAGGATAGGGATTGAGCTATACTACTTTCTGCACCAATAAACAATAGTATGGAGAAGAAAAGAAGGTGTTTATATTTTATGTACATGATATGAGATACTTGATGTTTGATACTGGATGCTGGATACTGGATACTGGATGCTGGATAATTGATGCTGGATACTGGATGCTGGATACTGGATACTGGATGCTGGATAATTGATGCTGGATACTTTCACTTTTACACTTTTTCCTTTTTCCTTTTGCCTTTTTTCTTGGTGCTAGATGCTTGAACTTGATCGTGTAAATATTTTTAAGCGCTGAGATGATGAGCACTGAGACGTGAGATATTGTTTTATTTAAACACTTCAAGGTTTTAAAAACACTTGAAGGTTTTTTCTGCTATGGTAAAACCTTATTTCGTCCTTAAATAACCTTAGTAGCCATTGATGTCTCCCTGCAATAACCTTATTGACCTTATTTTTTTGTTGATGGTTGATGCTTGATACAGGATACTAGATCCTTGATTTTAGATACTGGAAACTATGGAATTGTAAAACTGATAAATTGTAAAGTTGTAGGTCATAACTTGCTTCTCAATTCTCTGTGAAACTCTGTGATTTCTTGGCGTAACTTTGTGGTAAAAACCTTTATATCTTTTTTGTCTTTGTACTGGATGCTGGATAATTGATGCTGGATACTGGATACTTTCACTTTTACCTTTACACTTTTTCCTTTTTCCTTGGTGCTAGATGCTTGAACTTGATCGTGTAAATATTTTTAAGCGCTGAGATGATGAGCACTGAGACGTGAGATATTGTTTTATTTAAACACTTCAAGGTTTTAAAAACACTTGAAGGTTTTTTCTGCTATGGTAAAACCTTATTTCGTCCTTAAATAACCTTAGTAGCCATTGATGTCTCCCTGCAATAACCTTATTGACCTTATTTTTTTTGTTGATGGTTGATGCTTGATGGTTGATGCTTGATGGTTGATGCTTGATGGTTGATGCTTGATGGTTGATGCTTGATAGTTGATGCTTGATACTGGATACTAGATCCTTGATTTTAGATACTGGAAACTATGGAATTGTAAAACTGATAAATTGTAAAGTTGTAGGTCATAACTTGCTTCTCAATTCTCTGTGAAACTCTGTGATTTCTTGGCGTAACTTTGTGGTAAAATCCTTTATATCTTTTTTGTCTTTGTACTGGATACTGGATACTGGATACTGGATACTGGATACTAGATAGTGTAAACACTTTTATCTTTACACTTTTTCCTTTTGCCTTGGTGCTAGAAGCGATACATTATTCCCAGTTTTCCGTGGAAGTTAAAAACATCTTTTCCACTACTGTTGTCCCAGTAATCGTTCCAGTTAAAGTCGTAAATCCACTGATAGTTTTTAGCCCCAACAAATTTTAAATTAAAAGAAAACAACAGGTTCTTATAATCCCAGCTACCGTTTAATGCAGCTGCCAGGTCAACCCAGTGCATGCGTATATCTTTAATGGTTTCATTGTGGAAATCTTCGTTGTGGGCATATCGTTCCACTTGCACTCCAATGGCTTTCAAACCTTTGTTCCATCCTACGTTTAAGCTCATCAGGTTACTACCGGGCCCGATTCCGGCCCCCAGTAGTTGTCCACGGTGGGTATAACCCTGCCGAACACCAACGCCGGTGTACCAGGTTTTGCTTCCCTGTTGGTAAGTGCTCTGGCTACCCCTAAGTACCGAGGTTGGATTTTTTGCCAAATGAGTGATTTCCATGCCTACCTGTATCACCTGATCTTCTGCCGGGAGTTCAATTAGTTTTCGGAATCCATAATTAAAGGCTCTTGAGTGTTCCATTTCCACCATAAAATCTCTTCCGTCCCAGTGATTGTCGGCCAGGCCATATTCCGCATATATTTCAACATGAGCTTTGGGCCACACATAGCGCATAAAAAACGAATAGTATGCGTCTCTTTTCTGGTGATTGCTCAATTCTCCTTCTTCCAGATCTTCTGCCTGCTTTTGTAATTTCTTTTCACTGAAAGAACTAAAAACGGGTAGGTAAGCGTCGAAAGAGTCGTCCCTATCGATTTTATACATTTGGAAACTACGTATCAGTCCCAGGTGAAGTCCTTCTACCCACTTAGGACTGTAATTCAGGATCATTCCATTAAAATAACGATCGTCCTGCCGTTTGGGCGAATAAAAGAGCATGCCGTTATGGTCTTTCACTTCGCTGTTGGGAGGGAGGTAACCCGAAGCTTTTAACGTACCCATTACAATTTGTCCTTCGAAAGAACCAACAGGTGTACGAATGGGACGGGTAGTATTTAAGGTATAATGCCGAAAGCCGGGTGCCGTATTGGTCATTAACAGGCTATTGCGTCTGCCCGGTCCCCACCAGAGATTTTCGTTGGAAAAACCCAGCGAAATGGCTTTGTAGTTGATGCGAACACTGCTTTGTCCCCAGTTAAACTGCTCGTAGGCCTCCTCGCCAAAACGTTCCGGCTGGTCGATATAGTTTAAGGTGTTAAAATAATATTGCGCCCATCTTAAGGTCGCCAGCTCCGGATTTTCGCGGGTTAAGGGGAACCCGTCATACTCGGGATTGGAAGCGTAGATATATTCCGGTTGTATTTTTATGGATAGCGATGGAAGGTTCTCGCTCACGGCAACACTAAAATAAAGGCCACCACTAACGAAGGTCTGATAGCCTTTGGCCGGAATCATCGCTCCGTCGTTCCAGTCTTCAGGATGGTGCGAATTGTACTGATTAGTCCAAACCAAAGGAAGGAGCTTTAGCGAGATATCTGAAGGTAAATGTTTCCCCAAACGCTTATTCACATCGTAATCAAAAAAGCTTTCTGTGTTTTCAGTTGGCCGGTGCGGATCTTTCACGCCGAAAGCCTCAGTAGGAAAGAGGGGATAGGAGACAAAAGAATAATCGGCCTCAATGTTACCGAGTAACTGTTCTCTCCGGTAATAATCTTCCAACCGATCGAAGTTGCTGGAAAGTGCTTGTGCCACAGCTTGTTCGGCAACAGTAAGTACAAAAGCTACTAGTAGATAATATTTCCAGGTCATATGCTGTATTTTCTTTTTAATGGGAGTGTCGTATAAGTTCATTAATGATACAATCAGTGACAAATTGTGTTTTTACACCGTTCGTGGCTGTAATGGTTAGTCGGTTCAGTCAAAAGTGGTTAAATGTGTTTGTTTTCTTTACCCCTCATCCTGTCGGGAGCTCCCCTCAAGATGGGAGCCGGTTATTGGCTACTGCTGTGGATTCAGCGGCTAATAAAATATTCTTCCAGCCAGGCTTTAAATCCGTTCTGATAAGATCGGAACACTTTTAATTTGAAGCCTTGAAGTAGCCAGACACCACGAATCGTGCAGATTGTTTTTTAATCCCGCAGGGATTTGATATTAATAGCCCCGGGTTTTAACCCGGGGTAATGAGCGCAGCGAATGATGCGGCGCAATTACCCCGTTGGTGGAAGCCTGAGCGTTTAATGCGCCGCAGGAATATGTCGTTACCAAATTCCTTTTTGCCGGAGTTTTTGTTTTGATTATCTATTTTTCTGTTGTGTCGTCTTAACGGGGCTTTTTATCCACAGAATCCCCGCCAGCGGAGGAGATTATTCAACCCCTCCGGGGCTGATGTCTGTATGCTTGTTTACCGTGCGTTTCACACACGGTTATTTGTGTTTAGTCCTTTCAGGACTTTTTTTGTGGAATTGTTTGTCCTGGTATTACTGTATCCTGCCTTTTCTCTTGTTTAAAACAGCGGGTATCCAGCCTTTCGTTCGGGCATAGACAAAAGCTTCATCGATTAAGGGGTTTTTAAATAGCCAGCCCTGGATGCTAAAATAGATCAGAGCCGATAGCGGAACAGCAATGAGAAGGCGGATGACTTCATTTTCCGAAAGGGAGCGAACCCCATAAGCAATGGGAATAAAAAGTAAACACGACAGAAAAGCTTTGGACAGCATTCTCCAATCCAGTTTAAATTTTATGAGTTTGTAGGCAAAAAAGCCCGCAATTCCGGTTACTACAATTTCACTGGTAACGGTAGCCACAGCCGCTCCTTTATCCTTAAAACTGCCAATGAGCAAGAGGTTTAAAACAATGCTCACCACCATACCGGCAAATGTTGCCCACAGGTATTTTCGCTCGAAACCGGCAGGAATCAACAACTGAAAACCAAATATATGGGCAATTCCTATGATTAGTGCCAAAGGTGCACTAATTTTCATGGTCAGCACGGCGTTGGCAAATTCCGGTCCCGAGATGGAGATAATAAATTCTCTGGCAAAAAGAAAAAGCCCGAAACTAACGGGCACACCCAGTAAACAGGTAAAAGCAAAAGATTGGTTAATCAGCTTGTTTACCTGAATTTTGTCGCGGCTTTCAAGGCTTTGTGTGATACGGGGTATTAATACTGTCCCCAGTGCTATCAGCACCGGAATGGTAATTTTATTGATCTTTACGGCCGCAGTATAAAGTCCTACAGCCGTATCGTCGGCCAGAAATCCCAGCAATAAAGTATCGACAACCGAATAGATGCTGATGGATACCGAAGTTCCCAGCAAGGTTAATAAGGCCGGAAGATGTCGTTTAAGCTCCAGAGACTTGAAATGAAAAGAGATGATTTTACGAACACCCCATAAATTCCATAAGTGATTGGCTAAAATGGAGAAAATAACTACGGCAAAATAAACCAGCAGATCTTCCTTTGTTTTTACAAATACAAACAACGCCACTAAGGAAAGTGCTTTTATGCTAATGGAGCGCATGGATAAAAAGCGAAATTGCTCCATGCCGTTGTAGTACCAGTCGAGGTTCGAGAAGGCACTTATTACAATTAACCCGCCCAGCAGGTAGAGTTGCAGATCATCGTGAAACCAGGGGACCAAAAACAGAATTCCCAGGTAACCCAAAAGCAAAAGCAGCGAACTTATACCATTTAAAAACAGCAGCTCGGAAACAGTTTTGCTTATCCGTGCCTCGTCGTGGCGGATTTTTGCAATTTCACGTACGCCGTAAATCGGTATGCCAATGGCGGCCAGTAAAACAAAGTACTGGGCAAATACCAGAATAAACTGAATTTTACCGAAAGCCTCGGGACCCAATACCCGTGAAGCATAGGAAAAGCTGATAAAGGGAAACAATAAATTGCTCAACAAGAGCAGGCTATTGTGAAATAAATTCCTTTTTATGGATGGTGTTTTTTGCAAAACTTAGTAATAGGCGGTAAAATGAAAACCGGAATGGAAACTTGTTGCTCGAAATTTCTCCTCCTCTGGGGAGGAGGAGGGGACCAACGTATGTTGGTGAGGTGGTTAAATGTATCGAATTAAACGGATCCGACTATTGACAACAGAAGATAAATCACCACCTCCCCGCTGATTACGCTGCACTTCATCAGTGGTACTTCCCGATGCTCCGATCGGGACAGGCTCTCCTCAAAGGAGGAGAAATGAATACTATGCAGAACCACGCGAAAGGATTCGCGCGGTAGCGGCGTATTATTTAGCGTTTAGTTTTTGTTTGTGCATTTCCTTTTTCGCCAGTTTATATTCCAGCTCTTCCAGTACGCGCTTATTGGTTTTCCTTCTTTTTGGGTCGAAAAACCATCCCCACTTGTTAAAATAGCGAATGGTATTAACCATGTGTACCAGCATCATCCGGCTGCTTTTGTACGAATGCCGGTGATGATAGTGCGTTATCGATACCCTTGGATAATAGATGGTCTGGTATTTTTCATGTATTCTTCGCGATAAATCAAAGTCTTCGGAGTAAAGGAAGTAGCGTTCATCAAACATCCCCACTTCTCTTAACGCTTCTACCCGGAAAAACATAAAACAGCCCGAAAGGCACGGTGCTTCCATAGTGGTATTGTAACCATTAAAAGCCAGCTGGTATTTGGTGCGCTTGTTTTTAAAAATATTATCAGGTAAAAATAAACGTATCAGTAAATTAGAAGGGGTAGGCAGCAGCTTTGCCAAATACTGAACTTCGCCCTTTAAATTGAGTACCTTAGGTAGAATAAGGCCTACTTTCGGGTGTTTGTTTAAGTAGTCAACAATTTTTGGAATAACATTGGCCGAAAAAAAGATGTCGGTGTTTAAAGCCAGGTGGTAATCGGATTTATCAATTATTTTTCGAATGGCAATATTATGTGCCGCGCCGTAGCCTATATTCTTCCCATTAAAAATGTATTCTACTTTTTTGCTGGGAATAATATTCTTTAAGCGATCATCAGGCGAATTGTCAACAATTATAACTTTTGAAAATGTGTCGTCCTGAAACAGCGACTGACATACTTTTTCCAATTCTGCCATTGATGTTTTATAGAGTACAATACTGGCTGTTATTATCATTATTCGTGTTGTTTATCGTTCTTCATTTGTGTTTTTCACCTCTTCCTTTGTATTCCGGTCTCCTTTTTAGGGGAATTACACCGGGGAATCTTTTAAACTGTATTTCCCCTTAGCTGCTTCTGTGAACGATTTATCTTTTTGTTGTGCAAATAGGTTGCTGAATAAGCACCATTTCGTTTGGTGCCGCCTGTTATCAGGGATGTGTGTATCATGATGCAGTATTCAATTCGTTTTATTTCTTGTTTATGGGATTGCTAAGGTATAAAATGTTTGGTTTTTTCCATAAGTTTTCCGAAATACTCCATAGGCTTCTCTATTGATGCTGTTTTCCTAAAGCCAGCTATCTCTTTGTGCTTTTTGTTGTTGCGCGGTTGACAAGGTATTTCGATGTGTTTGTATTTTTTACCTCTCATCTGTCAGTTGACGGAGAACGTTTTTAACGTGATCTGAATTCGGTTTTTCTTAGGGACTAACTGCTTTTTGTGATTTAAACGCTTCAGGGTTTTGGAAACACCTGAAGGTTGTTGGTGTATTTTTTATTATCCACTAATTACTCTGATTCCGCTAAAAACAACAGAAGAGGAATCAC